>NZ_CALEMX010000238.1 GCF_937910335.1 uncultured Gimesia sp.
GCTGGTCTCGTTTTATCGTGTCCTGTCCGCTTTTCAACCATCCAAGGAGATCCAGATACGGATTAACCAGCAGTCTGGTAGATTTGGAAATAAAACCTGAATGGAAGCAATACGCTGCAAAAACAATCAAATCTGTTTCCCGCAGAACAATGATCGAGTCAAGCAAAGCTTACGACATCCTACGACCGTTTCTTGACCCACATCACTGTTCCCAACAGAAGTATTAATACGCTGCCTGCCAGCAGACTCCAATACAGAGAAATTGACTCAGGCTGAGGCGCCGGATGATAACTCGGCACATGAAACTGCACTCCCTTAGCCTGTGAATCAGGATGATTCGGAAAGGATTCCGCTTTGAGAATGAACTCTCTCCAAAGAATCTGTACGGGAGTCTTGATATCACTTTGCTGGACCCCCAAGCGCACGAGCTCCACATCCGCGGTCCCCAACTCCACCTCACGCAATTCACAAAATGGTACGCCTTCCCCATCCGATACAAAAAACTTTAGTTGACTTCCCTCTCGCGTCAATTTCAGTTTTCCAGAGTCCATCTTGGCATCATACAGCTTGACATCATAGTTTCTTTTTGAATCCACCGTGGTCGACCACGTCGCACTGAAAACGTGTTTCTGCTGAGGACGCAAAAGTCTCCCCAGCATGATTGCTGACTCTTTCTCATCATTCATTTTCAGGTAAAGACTCGGCCCCATGCCATATCCAGCCTCAGGATTTCTCCAGACTGGAACTTCATACGATGCGGTAATTTCAAAATCGCCGTGAATCTGAAATCGTGGACTGATTCCTACAGCCCCTAATTTATATCCTGTCGGCAAATTGAATAACAAACCTCCAGGACGTGGCTGCAAGAGCCTTACCGTCCCCCTCCCCAGGGGAACCAACAATTCATTATCAAATTGCTCACCTAGAAAACTAAAATAATGTTCGCGGGAATCTGCTTCTGCAACAACAGTTGAAAAGGAATTCATCATCACACTCAAAATTAGAATTCCGCAAAGGCTGGTTTTGAATACAGACTTCATATTCCTAACCCCGCTGTCTTTTCGCCACCAGAAATCGTCCCTAATGCGCGCCATGTTTCCACATTGATATTTTCACTGATAAACCGGACAGAACCATCGCCCAGCAACAGGTTCACTCCACTCGCATGCCAACTGGAAGGATTCAAGATGACGCCATCCCAGGTAAATCCATTTTTACAGTTGATGCGGTTAGGAGTTCGAACATGGTTATACCGAGTCCAATTCATATTTCCCGCCAACCAGGTTTGACCTGACTCAACATCATACTGGTACACGCCTGCCGTCTCCGGTGCCAGGCTACCGCAGGCATCTATGAATTGGCTTTCAGTCCAAACACCCTGCAGATTATACAAATCAGACAATGGATCAATAATGGAATCGTCCCACGTTCCTTTTGCATGCTCACTGAACATGCCCGTATTGGAAAGTCCGTCTTTCACGTCGCCCAATCGGACGCTGCTATTCTGACCAAACATCCCGTTCCCCTCCCTGCCAGACCAGGAACTCCCATTACATGACCGGTAATTGTTGGGGCCCCAGCGGCTTTGCAGACGATTCAAATCACTGGGGCAGATAAAGACACTTATCTTGGCTGCCGCAGCAGGACCGTTAATCACTTCATTAAATCGTTTTGCCAATTCTTCCTGATCATCATTGCCAGCATTGACAAATGGATGAAAGGGAGCCACATCAAAGTTCAGCTGATTGTAGATGACAGACTGATCCAGATACGGTAACAACATGGCATGCGCCGAATAGCGATGGTCATTCAATGTCCCTAATGAAGAAATTGGACCATCAAAATCATGACCTACACCAAATGGTAATACTTCATGCGAACTATGGTAGGCATGCAGAGCAATGCCTATCTGTTTCAGATGATTTGCACACTGCATTTTTCGGGCAGTTTCACGAACTGCTTGAACAGCAGGAACTAACAATGCAATGAGTAATCCGATGATCGTCAATGCGACCAATAACTCGATCAGAGTAAACCCGCTCTGGTATTTTCCCCTGGATTTCATGCGGTTGACCACAATCAAGCCTCTCTTTTCAGTCTGTTCTCTGCCCAATTACTCTGCCAATAACGGTGATTATACAGGATTCCGATCAAGAGATTCCTCATCACAGATTGTGATTTTAGCTGCTAGTCCTTCTTTTAATTTTACTAAATGATATTTTCTCTCAAACTTCTTTAGTAAGAAAAGCCCCTCACTATACAATTTACTAGTGACATCAGTACTTTGTGCAGGCGATTTATAAAGAAATAAGTTAAGGGACTTCTCTATCTTCTTATTTCGATTCAGTCAAAAAAATTCTGGCTGATACTATTAAAGTGAGTCAACTCACCTACACTGATGGCAGGAACTCCCTATGAACATCCTGCCAAATATTCAGAAAAACATCATTTTTCATCGAACCTGGACTTGTGAATGCAAGCCATTTGGTTTTAAAGACTTACAACTATTGAATTCAGGAGATTTTTGAAAAATAGACATTCGAATTAATTATAAATTCGATAATTTTTAATTGTCATACTTGTCGTGTAGACTACAGTATACTAGAATGAGATCGGATGCAAACTTCAGGATAACATAAGTCAGTGCTTATCACACAAGACAACCCCTCTATTTATTCCTGATGCGGTATCGCGTTTTTTTTCAAATCTTTACTTTTTTATGGGACACAGTTCTGAATTCCTGATCGTTTCAGGAATGTAATTTTATTTTACTCTTAATTTATAAGGAATGAGGTACTTTGTTATGGCAGGCACCAAAGCAAACCTTACACAACGACAACAAGAGATTTATGATTTCTTGAAAGACAAAATTATTAACCGAGGCTACGGACCTACAGTTCGTGAAATTGGTGCTAATTTTGGCATTCGCTCACCCAATGGCGTCATGTGCCACTTGAAGGCGCTGGAAAAGAAGGGGCTTATCACCCGTGAATCGCATATGTCACGAGCAATCCAACTCTGTGATCATTCTCAAAAGCGAACGCGTCTTCCCCTGGCTGGACAAATTGCTGCAGGTAGCCCTGTTCTTGCCGTTCAGGATGACGAACATATCGACTTCGGACCATTATTTGATCCAGATGATCAGTTTTGCCTGAAAGTCAAAGGCGTTTCCATGATCGAAGATCAAATCGCTGATGGCGATTTTGTAGTGGTCCACAAACAAAACACCTGCAAGGAAGGCGACATCGTCGTTGCTTTAGTGGATGGCCAGGAAGCCACACTCAAACGCTACTATTCTGAAGGTGATCGTATTCGCCTTGAGCCAGCGAATTCCAGTATGCAACCAATTTATTCCAAAAATGTCGACATTCTTGGAGTTGTCACTGGTGTCATTCGAAAATACTAAAGACCACATCACGAAAATCTATGATCATGTGTGACAAGCTATCGTGAAAGTCGTAGTCAACCCGGTTACTACGGGTTAACCACAATGTTAGACACTAACAGAAAACACTCTGGTTTTATCCAGAGTGTTTTTTTATGCGCTGTATGACATATCTGCCAAACCGAATTAACCAGCGGCCCGGGTTTGATACTGATTCAATTTATTATAGAGCGTCTTCAATGCAATTCCCAGCTCAGCTGCACACTTTGGCTTATCGCCATCATGCTTATCAAGCACGTGATAGATAACTTCCATTTCAATATCACGTAAGGTTTTACCTTCGGTACGTTCAACCCAGTTAATCGACGAACCAGAAAAGGGAACTGTGGAATCTCGGGTGAGATGGGAGGGCAAATCGGTCGGCATGATCTGTAAACCATCCCATAAAATGATAGCATGTTCTAATGCATTGGCTAATTCGCGAACATTGCCTTTCCAATTTGATGACTGAAGAATTTCTATTGTTTCCGGTGCAAGAATATCTGTCGGAATCGAATCTTTTTTCAAATGTCTTTTCAACAATACACGAGAAATCTCTGGTATATCACTTTTACGATCCCGTAATGCAGGCAAATTAATTTCAAAGGTATTGACCCGAAAATAGAGGTCTTCCCGAAATGTTCCCTCATTGACCATGTCCTTGAGATCGCGATTGGTGGCACAGACAATGCGAACGTCAACATGAAAAGTTTCACTGTCGCCCACACGTCTTACTTCACCCGATTCCAGAAAACGCAGCAGTTTGACCTGCATTGTTTTATCCAATTCACCAAGTTCGTCCAAAAAGAGAGTGCCGCCGTTCGCAATTTCAATTAATCCCTTGCGAGGAGTATCTGCACCCGTAAAGGCGCCTTTGCGATGACCAAATAATTCACTCTCTACCAAATTTTCAGGTAACGCACCACAATTGACAGGTACAAAGGGCATCGATGCACGTAGACTCAAATCATGCACTCGTCGCGCAACAAGTTCCTTACCAGTTCCTGTATCCCCCAAAATAAGGGCAGTAGAATCAGTGGGTGCTATTTTCTCAATCAGTTTTTTAACTCGTAACATCGGAGGCGACTCACCCACAATCTGGCAAGGACCTTCTGCAATCTTGAGTCGTGACTCAAGTGCAATATTTTTGTTTTCCAGCGATCGCTTGTCGGCTACTTTCTGCAGTACCGTTGCAATATCAATCAACTTACACGGTTTTGGTAGAAAATCATAAGCCCCTCGACGAATAGCCTGAATAGCTTCATCAACACTGCCATGCCCCGTACTGATGATTACCTCTGTCTCGGGAGATACTTTATTGATGTGATCCACTACATCCCAGCCACTCAGACCAGGCATACGTAAATCCACAATAGCTGCATCAAATGTAATCTTATCTAATGCGATCAAAGCCGACTGACCATCCTCACAAATGGTGACATCATGTCCCATTCGGGGAAGTTCAATTCGCATTACTTCGCGAATTGCGGCTTCATCGTCGACAAACAAGACTCGTAATTTATTGACCGAATTACTCAAGTTGTGCTCCTTCTTCCTTCTTTGACATCCTGTCAAAGAGAAAGCCATTTAACAAATTTCATATCGAATGGTATTCAGGAAGGAATAGGTGAAAGGTGCTGAAGAAATCATGTCCGAATCAGGCGAACTCAACCTTTTCTCCAGTTGTTCGACTCTCAATGGGGCAGCCCCGGAACCGGGACTACATCCAGGACCTTTCTCTGCACACTGCGTGAAAAATCGGGAAGGGGGATTTTCAAAGCAATATGCTGTACAGAGAACATCCATTTTCTCCTGTATCGTTAACTTTGTGTGAATCATTCATGGGGAGGGACGTGTGATATCAGATTTTAAAAAATGTGGCAATCGGAGAATCCCGGAAAGTTGTAATTCAAAATATTTTCCTAACTACTTATGCAGCCTTATTTTGTGCCTTAGCCTTTTTGGGGAGTTCCACAAAAATTGTACTACCCTGCCCCGGCCCATCACTTTCGACTTCAATCTCACCACCATGATCCTTAATAATCCGGTGAGTGATCGACATTCCTAAACCAGTACCGGTACCATCAGCACGCTGTGTAAAAAAGGGATCAAACAGACTCTCCTTGACCTCCTGTGTCATACCACACCCATCATCCCTGAAAATGAGGGTTACGGAATCCACATTTTCACGAACTTCAATTTCGAGATTTCCCCCCTCTTCCATTGATTCCAGGGCATTGGTCATGATGTTGAGAATCACCTGTTTGATTTCTGCAGGATTAATCTTAGCAGTGCAAGGATTCTTGTTTGAAAAAAGAATATTCCGACCCTTCAGCCGCTTAATCAAGCTGACCATTGAACAGACCTCCTCGATCACATTCACCAGATCATTGACGCTTCTCACGGAGTTTTGACCACGGGAAAAATCAAGTAGCTTGGCCGTGATATCTTTGCATCGCATGGATTCTCGCTGAATCAATCCGAGATATTGTTCCACTACTTGAATATCTGTTTCATCAATATGTGTTTTCAGCTCCAACACCCGCCCTTGCAAAGACTCAGAGGCCATTGAAATTGCAGAAAGGGGATTATTGATTTCATGAGCCACACCAGCCGCCAATACACCAATCCCCGCCAGCCTTTCTGATCGTATCAGTTGCTTGCTGCGTTCGTCGACTTTGTGATTCAACTCGTCCCGTTTTTCTTTAAACCGCATCGTCATAAGGTTGAACGCTTCTGCTAACTCTGCCATCTCATCATTCGACTTTATCTTGAATTGATGGTCAAAATGCCCTTGGGCAACAATGCGGGCCCCCTCGTGTAAATCCTGAATGGGAGACAGTACTGTCCTGTTCCCATATAAAATCAGGCATCCAAAAGCGATAAAAGCCACGAGACATGTGACCCAAATCAGTCTGTTACGAGAACGGTAGACTTTTGACGCGCGATCCAGAACGGCTTTCGTACCGGAAGGGACATCGCGCACTTCCAAAATCAGAGTTTCCAGACGAGCCACCTCAATAATCATTTGTTCGGCTATCCTGCGTCTTTCCTGAGCATTCTCCAATCGAGCCTGCATCAGAGAAAGTTTATTGAGCGTATTCTTACTCGCGCTATGTTCACCAAGTTGCGACTTAATAAAACCTCTCCAGGTTCCAACAGCAGGATCAGGAGGTAAACGATCTACTTTTTGAAGAAACTCCTCTATTTCGATATGTACCTCATTCAACTGTTTTTCAAACAACTGCTGATAATGAGAACTGGCTTCGGGACGGGAGTACAAGATTTTCTGTAGAGGATCATTCAGGGCAACAATCGAGATAATCAGTCGATCGCGATCGGGGAGACTATCCAGTGAATACTGAAACTCATCGACCGTATCACGATAGGACTGCAATCCAGAGACGGCGCCATAAGCCAGTAGAATCAGCATGCAGAATATAATTCCCAGGCCAAATCCTAATTTGCGACGAATTGTTTGAGTAAAGAACACACTGACCTCCGTGTCATAAGTCCTTCCAACCGGAATGAAGAGCCGGATCATATCGAAAATGAGACAGGAATCCAATGTTAAAAGGGCAAACTTGCTACTGGCTGCCAATTCTACCCTGGAAACCCGGAACTGGAATCACACAAGGACGTTACGAATTGGATTCACTCATCCGCAGGTGGTGATGAAGAACCTTTTTTCCAACGAGCCTGATGAACCATCTCTTTACGGTAAGAATGCAGACCTGTCATTAAAATATCGATCGCACGTGAAAAATCACGAAAAGCATTCAAGTACTTCTTCTTTTCCAGCTCTTCCTTGGCTGCATAGTAAATTTTGTTGTGGGACGACCATTCGATGGTCCATTCCTCTTCCATGGCAGCTCGTTGTAACTCGGACTCCATCGTAGTGAGGTACTGCAGAAAATCCATATTAAATTTCAATCGCTCTGACCGATATGGTTTCCATTCTACAGTTTTACTTTTATCCAGATACTCTTCATGGCGACTCGATTCTCTGAGCGAAAATACTTTTCGTACCAGTAACATAACCAGTAAGGACATCCCGCCAAAGGCCAGGAACTCTCCCTGGTCAAACTTTGTTAAGATCCACATGGCGATACCAGTCGCCACCATCAGAGATGCACCCCAGACACCAGCCAGCCAGAACCACTCACCATAGCTCTTCGCCAGATCCAGATCAGGTTCGGGCATATCTTCCGGATTTCGTTCCTCAGACAGATTGCCACCGGGGAGCTCTCCCACGCGAACTACGATCACAGAAATATTATCAGAGCCTCCTCGCAAATTTGCCAGATTAATCATTAACCGGCATGCATCGCTGGGGCCCAGATAATTGGTAATCATTCCGATTTCATCATCTTTCAAATGGCTGGTTAATCCATCACTGCACAGGACGTATTGATCCCCTTCCATCACCGGATACGGTCCTTCAATGTCGACCTTCACAGTCGGCTCGGGACCTAATGAACGAGTAATGACATTCCGAGGCTCATTCAGGTAAACGTCCTCCGGTTTCATTCTCCCCTGTCGAATGAGTTCCCATTGCAGGCTATGATCAAATGTCAGTTGATCAATACGGTTCTTGCGAATGCGATAAACGCGGCTGTCTCCCACATGGCCGATGACCGCCCCCTCCGCACAAAGACATAAAGAACTGCAGGTTGTTCCCATTCGCATGAATTCACGATTGGCCATTCCCCGCTCATTAATCGCCTGATTAGCCACTTCAATGGCTGACTTTAAAGAATTGGCGACCGGTCCCGGCTTACTTTTAAAAAACGTATGCGGTACCGTTTCTGAAGCGATTTTGCTTGCCAATTCACCAACGGCATGCCCGCCCATTCCATCAGCAACGAGAAAGAAGTGACCATGTTCCCGCCAACTCTCCTGCTCCTTACAAATGCGAACGGAGATCGAATCTTCGTTATTCCTACGTCGAAAGCCAACATCACTTTGCGATGCGAACTGAACTGGATGTTCCCAACGCATTGATTCCCCTTAAATTAGTCATGAAGCTGATGATTTTGCAATCCGAATACTCTTTTTAATATCTTGGTGAGAAAGTGGATCAAACACCAGAGTACACTGCCTGAAAACTCACTTTTGTTCCTGAAAAGTAACGAAAAAAATCGACTTTCAAGCTCGCATGAAGATCATACAATAAGAATGATCTACGCGAATCATTCACGGGAGATTCGTTCGAACCGCTAATTGGATTCCGGCATTGTTTTTCCACTCAGGTTATAAACATAGGCCATTATTTCCACAAATACTTCATATAATTCAAATGGAATTTCCTCCCCCGTTTTCACATCACGATACATCTGTCGCGCCAGACTTTTACGTTCAATAATTGGAACCCCATGTTCATTCGCAAGCTTACGAATCTGAAAGGCGATCTCACCGGCACCTTTGGCAACCACAACTGGTGCCGGCATCGATTCGGGATCATACTTGATTGCGATTGAAATATGAGTCGGGTTCGTAACCACTACATCTGCTGAAGCCACTTTGGAAAGTTCCTGTGACGTCGCCAGTTTTCGATGTGCTTCACGCCGACGCTGACGAAGCAGAGGATCACCTTCCATTGATTTCATTTCTTCCCGGATCTCCTGCTTACTCATCATCAGATCTTTTTCATGCTTCCATTTTTGAAAAGCGAAATCCAACGCTCCCAACAAAATCAAAGCCAAAGCCAGCAGAATTCCCAGCTCAACTGTTGAATTAAAAATATCACGCAGAATTGTTTCGGGAGGCGCTCCCATTAACGCGACAAAACTGGGAAATACCAGATAGCTGAACCAGCTTGCAATCAGTACCAGTAAGCTCAATTTTCCCAGACTCACTGCCAGTTTCATTAAACCACGAACAGAAATAATCCGCTTGGCACCTTCAATAGGATTCAACCGTTCCCACTTGATTTGCAGTACATCCGGCGAAACCATAAATCCGACTTGAACGATATTCAAAAATACGGCCGAAATGAATAATACGAGCATGGTCATGGCTGTCCCCTGCAGGAACATTTTCACTATCGACTCGCAACGCTGGATGATCAGTACTGGCTCAACGCGCAACCAGACAGGAGTTGTTAACGTGGTCTCCATCAGATTTTTCATATCGCTATTGAGACCAATTGCAAAAAAATAAAGTGCACCGGCCGCTGCCAACATCATGCCGGCTGCATTCAAATCAGTACTTTTCGCAATGTTCCCCTTCTCGCGGGCTTCATTACGCCTGCGATCGGTGGGCTGTTCGGTTTTTTCTCCTGTATCATTTTCTGCCATAATTCAAAGGTCTCAATTCGATTTACATCACGGCACTACGACTTAATTGATCGATGGCCGTCGGAATCGATTCCACCACAATATCTGCAGCTCCTGATAAAGTAAAAATCAATACGACAAGACTGATCATCGCGCGTACCGGAAAACCGATTACGAGTACATTGATCTGAGGAACAGTATGCCCCAGATAGCCCATCGACAGCGATATCAAAGCACTGATGGCCAATAATGGTGCTGCTACTTTTATTGAGAGCACCAATGATTGATGCATCAATGTCTGTAGCAAATCAAGAGTATTCGTGGAAACGATCCCCTCTCCCACAGGGAAAACCTGAAAAGTATCGATCAGAGAGGAAAGCATTAACAGATGACCGTTAACCGGCTCCATGATTAAAAAGATGGAAATACCAATGAAATATAGATACTGACCGCTGAGCGAAGCGTTCATGTCAAAACCAGGGTTGAATACTTCTCCTAAAGCCATCCCCGCTTGCTGATCAATCATCTGACCCGCCATCTGAAGACTTAATAAAATGATATACACACCCAAACCCAGAGAAAACCCTAATGAAAGTTCTCCCAAAATCGACCAGGCATAATCTAAAAGCGAAGTAGGCATTGTTGACACAAATTTGTAGTCGTTTACAGACAGTTCCTGTGTCCCCTGTCGGCCAGCATTGACAACCAGACTGTCAAACCGGTCTTGTAAATGCACGGGGACTTCGTCTCTACTAAGTCGATGATCTTGATTGATATCCATCTCATAAAAGCCTACCGTTACCTGATCGTGCAAAGTAGGAGTAATAAGCATCGAAAGGCTCAAAATCAACAAGATTCGAATATTTGCAGGAAAGATCGGTTGGCCAAATACCGGGCCAATGATCATCAAACCACTGATCCGAACTACGACTAACGTGAATGCATAAAACTGTAGCATCGCCCATTGCAGAATCTGCCCCGGAGCCAGCTGCAAGAGAGGATTCATCACGTATTGGTCGAGAAGAGCACTCACAGGTTTTTCTTTTGTCCAGCCTCATCGGCTTTCAGAAAATCAAAGGCGGGAAGGAATATTGATAATCAGATTCGAACTGTATTCCACCAATAATGAAGTAATCCAGGGCAACGTATATAGAATCGCCAGCACCATCATGACAATTTTGGGAACAAAACTGATTGTCTGATCCTGAATCTGGGTCACAGCCTGACCTATACTGATCACTAATCCCACAACGACGGCAGTCAGCATCACAGGACCACTGACTTCCAGCATGATCAGTAATCCCTCGCGTCCCAAATCCAGAACTGTTGAACTATCCATTCCTAATACCTCTACTTAATACTGCGCGCAAAGGGAGCGCCAGAGTTCAACCGACTGCCCTGATGCTTTCCAATAACATTCCCACAGTCAATAACCAGCCATCGATCAAAACAAATAACAAAATCTTAAAGGGTAATGAAATCAATACGGGAGGCAGCATCATCATCCCCATACTGATGAGTATAGAACTGATCACCATATCGATCACTATGAATGGGAGGTACAACTGAAAGCCAATCAGGAAGGCCGTTTTGACCTCACTTAGCATGTAAGCAGGCAATAAAACTGTCAGCGGAACTTCGTCGTAATTACTAGGGACTTTATAATCTGCGGCTCCCGGAGAACCGGCCAATGGTTGCTGATAGTCCAGAAACATCCACACTGTATCGCTGTTTCCCGTTAATTCAATTTGATCACTCATGAATTTACGCAGAGGTGCAACTGTTTTTTGAAACGCGACTTCAAGAGAAACCGGCGACTGCTGAGTCTGGTTCGAGTAAGGAACGATTCCTTCATCGTAGGCTTTTTGCCAAATGGGGGCCATTACCATAATCGTCAAAAACAGACTGAGAGATGTGAGCACCTGATTCGGTGGAAGTTGCTGAGTTCCCAGCGCCTGTCTCAACAGACCAAAGACAATCACAAACCGAATGAAACATGTCGTCATGATCAATACAGAAGGTGCTAAACTTAATACGGTCAACAATAAAAATATTTTCAGCGTCGACGTCAACCCCTGAGGCGATGTCATTTGTTCGACATTCAGCATCTCTGGCATTCCAGATGTGCCCGTGCCAGGCGCTTGTTGTGTAAATGTCGGCTGAAACTGAGATGCTTGAGAATTTTGATTGGCACTTCCCTGATTTGAAAGAGCCTGATTCGTCGTAGCCGGTTGTGCCTGCAACGTAAGAGAATTAACAACGAGTATCAGAAGGCCTGCAACCGTAGACAACACCTTTTTTCGCAAAAAAGTGGCAGCATCTGATTTCTGTTGTTGCAGTTCCCCCTGCCTAAGCATGTCCGGACTCCGCATTTTCATTCAACGACTGCCGAGAAGACTGATGTAACTTGTGCTGTAATCGACTGACTGCTGAATCGTAATCTGCAAATTCTTCCATCACTGGTGTTCCGGAAGATTGTTCCAACTCTGGTTTTTCGATCGGTTGAAACGTGTCAACAGACGGACTCTGATCACTCAAACTCGATTTCTTTTGAGTCGCCTGAAAGAGATTCAGAAACGTATTATTCGATCGCCCGGAATGTGCACGTTCTCGACACATCCCCGTGATCAGATCAACTTCAACCGGATCCAATACTTCGCTGAGCATTTCCAGACCAGCGGGAGAAGATCCTAAAATAAGGATTCGGGAACCACAGCGTACAAAATGGATCGTCTGACGCGCATCCAGGGGTCGCTTTCCTAAAACCTCCATCACTTCCAGAGGCAGATTGGTTGAACCCAGTGGATGATGTTTTTTAAATAACTTTGCGATAACGAAAATAATCGAAATCACTACTAATAAAGCACCGAATGTTCCCCAGATCGAAGGAGCTTGCCGAGGTGCCGTATTTCCAGCCTGACTTTGACCAGCCTGTTTTGGCCGATCTATGGGCGTGATCCGCTTAGAAAAGGCCTTGGCTTTCACTTCAGGCTGAGCACTCTGATTCTTCCCTCCCGATGGCATCGCCTGCTGTGAATATTGATCAGGAAGGGAGCGTGCAACCCGCCCTGTCGTTGGTACTCTCACTGCTTCAGTTCGTTGTGGCTGGCGAAATCCTGAACTTTGAACAGCAGGATTTACATCCTCTGAAACAGCACTTGAAATGCAACTCAGACTGCAAATCAGCATTAGAACAATTAAATTGAAAAGACGAATCATTAAACCCTTTGTCGTCAATCGCTTTGAGCGACAGGAAATCAGTTTCCCCTGCCGCAGTCTAAATTTCGGGTGAAATGATCTCTGCAACACGCACACAGAAATTATCATTCAAAACTAATACTTCGCCCCGAGCGATAATTCGGCCATTCACCAGAATATCCACGGGGTCACCAGCCAATTTATCCAGCGGGACAACAACCCCTTCTTTCATTTTTAATACTTCTTCGATCAATAACTCTGTTCTGCCAAGTTCGATGCATAAATCCAGTTCGACATTCTGCAATGACGAAAGTGCCATTGCCTCTTCGGGACTACTCGCTATTGATTCAAAATTTGGAAACTCAAATGATTTTGTACCTCCCAGATCCCCCGGAATACCATCGCCGGGCCCCAGATTGGGAGAGATGGCAGCCGCCAAATTGGCCTCCGCCTGATTGAGCAAGGCTTCTGTTTCTGCATGGGTAGAAATGGGCATTCCTGATTGATCGTCAGATGATCCGCCTGGGACAATCTGATTGAAGAGTGCATCAATATCATCATTATTGACGACAGGACTCTCTTCTGCATCAGAACCACTCTCAGCTGAATTCGCACTTTGCAGCATCTTTTCAATATCTGAAGAGTCAAGAAGATCACCTCCTGCACTACCCGACTCTGAACCAGATGCATCCGCTGCAGCAGGTGGATCTGCAGGCGCATCTGCCCCTTGAGAGTTCAGTAGCTTTTCGATTTCTGAAGGATCCAGAAGATCGTCATTCTCTTCGGCCACGGTTGTATCCTGTTAGTTTTCAGACATTATTGCGTCATAGTTCGATATTCACTGATTACGGTTTCAATCACATAACTCTTCTTGAGGACTTTGTTGATCGCCTCTTTCATCATACGTTTCACCGTACTCAACTGAGGGTCATTCAGATCAGCTAAACTGGCTTTACGCACTACTTCGATTACGGCCTGCTTCACACGTGCTTTATTATTCGCTTTGACCATCTCTTCAAAATCCGATGCCGCTCCCTGTTCAACAAGAGCGACCAGATTGAATGTGACGTGAATCGTTGCTCCGGGTTCCGCAATATTATTCGTAACGCTAAAGTCATTAATCATGACTTCAGATGTATTCACCTGCAGATTTTCACTTTCTTTAGAAAGCGTTTCGTCTGTGACTTCTTTTGGTTGATCGGGTGTCAGCAGCCAATAGGAAACACCTATCTGAAGGACGACTACAATCAGCAGCAGCCCTCCGACCTTGATGAGCTTCGATTTAGAGTGACCGGAAGAGGCTTCTTCTGTTGTTTCGTCAGAAGCTTCTACATCCGTATCGACACCAGGATCTTCTGTTTCGGTGTCTGTTGCCACGAGTCTCCTCCTTGAACTCTCGCATCCTGTATGAACAAAGACAAATCCCTTGTCTTGTAAGACACCGTGTCTGACGGGCCATTTGTTCTACAGGTTTGGTGATTAATAACCGAGTGTATCAACAAAAACACTCGATCAGACCAAATCGATCATTCAATATCAACGATCGCCTGTCTTAGGAGAGACTATATACGTATCAATTAAAAATACGTCAACCCGACGATTCAAGTATTGCTCTTCAGGGTTTCGTGTGATGGCGCGAGGCTCGGCATCACCTGCTGAACTGACTATCAGTCGTTCGGGCTCAATTCCCTTGGATTCCAGGAACTCAGCAACATTTTTTGCCCGATAAAAGGAAAGCTCCTGAGAATCCCGGTACTTTGAGTCCTTTGGAAGAGGTTCTGGAGAGGCATGTCCCCGTACAATCAGACGATTTGGTGTCGGCAATAGAATTTCTGCGATGATATTCAACTTCGCAGTAAGCTCAGGAGTTAATTCTGCAGAAAATCGGTCAAAACTGGCTGCTCCCCCCAAAGTCACCTCTGTCCCACTGTCGATACGTTCTACTGTTTTATTCGCTCCCCCTCCACCATCTGACTTTGCTTTTCCCACTTTGGTACCTCCGTCAGAACTCGTACCTTTCGAAGCCGGTTTGCTGAAACTGCTGCTCGGGTCAAGTGATTTCCCTGGAACGGCGGCGTCTCCCTGCTGACTACCAAAACGCTCCCGCATGGAATCCAACATCGCACGCACGCTTCCTTCATCATTGCGGATTTCACTCATCGATACCAACATGATGAAGAATGTCAGCAACAATGACATCATGTCACCATACGTGACAACCCATTCAGGAACACCTGGAGGTGCTTCTTCTTCCGGCATTGCCATCTGAGAACACTCCTTTTTAACTCAGGCACACGATCAATCGACTTAGAGTGTTTAGCGGTAAAAAGACCATGTCAGTTCTATGATTTTTGAGATCAGAATCAGGCAGCGGCCTGGCTATCCTTTCCGACACGCTTCTCCTGGGGTAGAAACGTATTTAGTTTCTGTTCAATCACGCGTGGATTATCACCTTCCTGAATCGATATCAAACCTTTGATAACAACTTCGCGGACTTGAAATTCCTGCTTGCTATAGAAGGCCAGCTTGTCTGCAAACGGAAGAAAAAACAGGTTGGACACGATCGCACCATACAATGTGGTAATTAATGCCACAGCCATACCAGGGCCAATGGCTTCAGGATCATCCATGTTTCCCAACATAATGATCAACCCCATTAATGTTCCGATCATCCCAAAGGCAGGAGCATAACGGCCTACGGTATCCATGAGAGCTTTTCCATTTTTATGACGGCCAGCAACGGCATCCATTTCTGTTCGCAGGATCTGCTCCATCAATTCCACATCGGTTCCATCCACTGCCATCTGAACACCCAACAGAATAAAGGGATCCTGAATTTCTTCAGTTTTGGCTTCTAATGCCAGAATGCCATCCCGTCGAGCGATTTCAGCAAACTCCACAAGTTGTGTAATGACAGGTGCCATCTCTTGTTGCTTCGGTACGAAGACTTTCTTCAATACCCTGGGAAATAACAGCATGGCTGCGCTGGGGAATGCAATGAATGTGGCAGCAATCGCTCCTCCGATAACGACGGCTGCAGAGGGAATATCAATGAACGCAGCAAAACTGGATCCCGGCGCGATCGCAATCGCCAGCAAAAGTAATGCGACCCCCGAAACTAGTCCACCGGCTGTTGCCTTGTCCATTTCTGCAAATGTTCCTGATGAATGATAACTGTTGTTGAATCCTCATACACAGACCGCTAAACAGTCATAAATCTAAATCACAATTTGATTTCTCGTATCATTAATCTGTGAATCGATTTCTAAAGGCCAGGAACAAGACGAATCGCCCTGGAGTAGGCTATCGATCGCTTGACAACCTCTTCTACACTTTCCCGCACGATCAGCCGATCCGTCGAAGTCAGAGTGATAAAAGTATCGGGCCTGCTTTCAACACATTGGATTAATTCTGCATTAATCACAAACTCTTCACCATTCAACCTGGTCAATTTGATCATGCCGCCATACTCCCGGGTACAACAATATCATCATTCCAAATTCGAGGAGTCTTCATCCTGATCTCGCTTGAGCGCATCCCGTTTAACTCGAGCGCCTTTCACTCTATTATATTCGTTTCAAATGGCCTTGGAGACGCTACAGTAAATCGGGATACAGGCTAACGTCCCAGAACCAGAAGCTCATCTACCAGTTGCTGCACTGAGCTGATCACCCGCGCGTTTCCTCGATAGTTCGTAGAAGCCACAATCAGATCCACAAGGTTTCGCCCGACATCGGTATTCGACAACTCAATCGAACCGGCACGAATCGTACCAGCACCAAAGTTACCGGGTGTTACCAGAAACGGAGGGCCGGAGCTGACCCCTTCCTGGAATGTTGAGTTCCCTGCTTCCAATAACCCCTGAGGGTTCGCGAAACGAGCTAGAGTGACCTGACCTAAAGTTCGAATGATACCGTTATCAAACACACCATTGATGATCCCGGTTTCATCAATCACAAAACTGGAGAGCGTTCCCGGGTCAGATCCATCCTGCAAGGTTAGTTTCAACGTACTACCTGCAGCCTGAGAGGAAATACCTGAGATCGCTGAGAGATCGAGAGTCACATCCATTTCATCCGCAGCAGACAAAACGCGACTCACACCAAATGTATTTGGAGTATAATTGGTGACATTTCCTTTGCTGTCAAAGGTAATGGTACCAGTCGAAACAGCAACGTCACCATCATTATCGTCGGCACTTTCCAGATAGTAGCGGAAGATCGTATTATTTGACGAGCGAGATTCCAGCACGCTGGTCATTTTCATGGTAACCGGCTCACCCAGAGAGTCGAAAATAATAAAATCGGTAATGGCGCTTTCACCATTCGCTGATTGCGATTTCAAAAAAGGTAAGGAAACGGTAGAACCATTTGATGTGATATTACCAATCGTAATGGTAAGATCATTCACAGTCCCTGAGGTACCCACAATTTGAAATGTCCCGCCAGTCACAGTGACTCCTGGTTGCGTTCCTGTGCCAGCATCGTTAGCTATCCCACTTCCATTTTGAATACCCATTGTTCGATCTATGAGGTCTGCAAAATCGGCTGCAGTCGTACCTGCTCCTACAAGCAAAGTCAAAGGATCAAGGCTTCGTCCCCCTTTGTTAGGGGTAAACGATATCGTCTCACCCACTGTAAACAAGGGGGTCCCGATAGTGGCTTCCACATCAGTCAACAAGGTAGTCCCCGTGATGGCAGCATTCGCATTACCGGCATCCGTTAATGCCGCTGATGTTAAGACCGCCCCTGAGGTTCCAAGGGTACCCGTTGGTAATAACGCACCGCCTAGCTCCACATTCTTGGTAGCTTGAGCAACGTTTAAATCCCCCAATGGGACTTCGATATCTGCCAGAGTTGTAGTGACAAGATTGAAGTCATCGTCAACTCCATATCCCTGAACTTTGAAACCCGTCTGGCTTGTCAGCAGACTTTGACTGTTGAGTTCAAAGTTTCCGTTTCGAGAGTATACCTGACCATCGGGACTGTCCAGTACAAAGAATCCTTCACCCTGAATAGCAAGGTCGGAAGGACTGGTACTGTTCGTTACACTTCCCTGAGTGAAGTCTTTTCGAATTGAAGCACTCAGAGCACCTAAACCGATCTGACGAGGATTCGTACCACCGTTTGTCGTAGTGGGACGAGAACCCACACTCAACGTTCGCGACAACTGGGTCGTAAACAGCACACTCGATGCTTTGAATCCATTCGTTCCAGCGTTGGCGATATTATTTCCCAACACATCGATACTAGTTTCATTCTGGGCCAAACCACCCAAAGATGTATTTAATGCAGACGTCAATCCCATGACAACTCCTCGGTTGAATCAACCAGGTAAAAACCTAATCCATTGGTTCTAATCGCGCAGCATCAGTCATAACTGTGCCGCAGCTCTACTCTGTATATCGTCTAAACTGATCCTGATCATGTTTCATTTTTTGGTAAATTTTGTGTTCATTCACTTTGTCCAACCTCGAACAATAAACGTAAATATCGACTCATCATACACTTGCTGGTTCTTGAACAATGCTGATCGCAGAAACAGGAAGTTCAGACGCTCCTACGCCCACATATGCTTTCCCTTCGCGGACAAAAGCACGATCAACGACCCCTGCGA
>NZ_CALEMX010000239.1 GCF_937910335.1 uncultured Gimesia sp.
CAGCCGATAAAACAGACCAAGAGAAAATATCCCAGTTATACCTTGCGTGTATGGGTCGTGAAGCAAACGCGACCGAGCAGGCTGAAGCGTTGAAGTACATTCAATCTTTGGTGAGTTCGAAAACGAAAGGAAATTCGAATAAAGCTGAAGTGCAACTTCAGGCCTGGACATCCTATTGTCAGATACTGTTTGCCTCCACCGAATTTCGTTTTTTAAATTGAAATTCGTTTTATAATATCAGTTTGAATTCACCTTGATAAAAAGATAGAGCTGCTATGGAATCATTCAATATTTCGCGACGACAAATGTTGAAGTCATCGGCTGGCGGATTTGGTTATCTGGCGTTGGCGGGATTGAGTTCTGAGGCGGCTTTGAAGTCACAATCTCCCTTGCTGTCAAAAACGCCGCATTTCGCGCCGCGCGCCAAGCGAGTGATTTTTTTATTCATGCATGGCGGCCCAAGCCAGGTGGATACATTCGATTACAAACCGCGTTTGAATAAAGAGGATGGCAAGCGGCTGCCTTTCAAGGCGGCGAAGAACATTGAACAATCATCGCAGGAAAACTTGCGATTGATGAAATCTCCCTGGAAGTTCAAACAACGGGGAGAGAGTGGGCTTTGGATCTCGGAATTGTTTGATAACGTCGCTGATCATGCAGATGATCTCTGTGTGATTAATTCGATGCATACGAATGGTCAGTCGCATGGGCAGGCAGTGATGAAGCTGCATACCGGTTCGGACAGTCTGGTGCGCCCTTCTGTAGGTTCCTGGATGGTATATGGTCTGGGAACGGAAAATAATGATCTACCTGGTTTCATTTCAATTTGTCCTTCACGGGGTCATGGAGGCGTCAGGAATTTTGGGAGTGCGTTTTTGCCAGCCGTCTATCAGGGTACGGCCATTGGCGATGCCGATACTGCCGCCAAGGAAGCCAGTATTCGTTTTCTGGCGAATAATACTTCTTCAGAGGAACAGCAACGCAAACAGCTTGGCTTATTGCAGGCGATGAACCAAAGGCATCTCAAGCAAGTTCAGGTCGATAATGAAATCGAAGGTGTGATCAATTCGTATGAGTTGGCCTTCCGCATGCAATCGGAAGTTCCTACTTTGATGGATTTGACATCGGAAACGAAGGAGACACAAGAATTATACGGGATCAACGAGAAGACCACTGAAAACTTTGGTCGTCAATGTCTGATGGCCCGTCGATTTGCGGAAGCGGGTGTGCGTTATATTGAAGTTGCTTTAGGAAACAACAAATGGGATCAGCACAGTGGCTTGAAAAAAGGCCACGAACGTAACTCTCAGAGTGTGGATAAACCAATAGCCGGTTTACTGGCCGATTTGAAACAGCGGGGATTGCTGGAAGACACACTTGTGGTGTGGGGCGGCGAATTCGGACGCACGCCGATCGCGCAAGGGACAAATGGACGCGATCATAATCCTCAAGGGTATTCGATGTGGCTTGCCGGAGCTGGGGTGAAACGGGGTCACGTACATGGTGCCACCGATGAGTACGGTTATTATGCCACCCGCGATAAAGTTCATATCCACGACCTGCACGCGACGCTGTTGCATTTGATGGGCATGGATCATAAGAAGCTGACGTATCGTTATGCGGGCCGCGATTTCCGTTTGACTGATGTTTACGGCGAGGTGGTACACGGTATCATCGACGGTTAAATCAGGATGAGTGAATTCATGTGGTTTCACACCAACGGCGGACATCAAATCTGGCGCGAATCTGTGGCTGAAGAGCACTTGGTAGAAGAATTAACCGTTTGCTGTAATTCACCTGGGTACGATTGCCCTATGAATCGGAGAATCCTGAAATGAACGAACATGAAGTAGTAGACCGTCTGCGAGATTTCGCCCGTGAAGGCTACACAGTAACTTGCATGTTCAACGAACTGAAACTGTTGTTGGGCAATGACGAAGTGCATATCGTGGACATACTAGGCTACTTCAGATCCGCATTCTATCTTACTTTGAAGGAAGCAAAACCTATCGCTGCGTTGTCTCGCTCAGAGGGTCGAGAGGTAAGCGACGAGCACCTACTTGAGCAACTCGTCATGCCCGCGATCAAGAAGCATCGCGATGAATGGGATAAACAGGAAGTGGAGTAACTCGGACTGATATGGCTCGTATTGGTGCATTTCAGCTCTAACACGAACCGCCATCTGGACCGTTCAACCGAACGCGTCTACAATATCGAAGTCGACGGCGATCACGCTTATCGCGTTGGTAAAGGTGTAGGATACAACAATGGACATTTTTGATGTGATTGAGGATCATAACCTTCAGCGGTTAGAGAAATTGCTTGCTCAAGGAGTGAATCCGAATATACCCCAGTCAGATTCACCAACGTGGGTTCCACTAAAATCGGCGATTGAAGAACTGGCCGAAGGCGGTCCACTAGAAGCTGTTACCCTCCTGTTACGTAGTGGGGCAGATGTTGAAGGTGTACGGGAGCCAGGAGACTTTACGCCATTGATTGTAGCAGTCGGTAATCGACAGCTTGAAGCTTCTCTGATTCTGTTGGCGGCCGGTGCAGATCCCAACGCTCGAAGTAATGAGGGCGACACTCCTCTAACGGAGAGTATCTCAAATAACGACAAGAGATTGGAAACAACTCTGCGACTCTGCGGGGCAACTGCGTCCTTTCGGTAACTGATAGTCTGAATCCAAGCTGTTGAATTATCCCTGTTGAAAGATTAAGGAAATGTCATGAGGCATGTTGCAATGTTGATTCCAACAGACTCAGACTCAACACCCGCTATTGATGAAGAGAAATCTCAGATTGAATGGGATAAACTGAATACAAACTATTGGTTTTATGGATCCGGCCCGGTTCATTCAGATATTTCACCCAATCAAATTGTTGTTGCAAATCATCCAGATGCTACGAATTGGGATTTCTTTTTTACATCTAATTCTTGGGGAATTATTTCAGAGAAATTGACTGAGGTAGTGCGACCGTATTGTAATGGAATGTTTGATTTTTGGCCTTGTACACTAAATCGTGTCAAATATTTTATTCCAAGGAAAATTGGGGAAATTGATTGCTTAGACAAAAAACTCAGCCAAGAGGTTAGATATGGAGAAAATATAGGATATTCTAGTTTTATATTTCTAGAAGATAAATTACCGAAATCAGCCATGTTTACTGTTCCTGAAGAAGATCAAATATTTGCAACAGCAGATGTTGCTCGCCATATCCTCACTGAAAAATTAAATGGCATAGAAATATATAACGCTGCAGGTAGCCAGAAAACACATGAAAATATCGACTGGGATCCTTCATGGTAATTTGACATACCAGAAGTCGTCGAAACACTGTGGCTCCATATGCCGGAAATGGGCGTGTAAGGGAAAACGCTGGTTGAATCCATTGACGATTGCCCGGAAATCAAAACCGACCCCGGCAGCGTGAGTATCATCTCCTTCGCGCACTCCACCGGCGAATGACCGGAATCAATAAGCACAACGCTGCACACGGCTTCTGTTGAAACCGAATCCGCCTGTTTTTATAGGGTGGTTGCAGAAATTCATCGGAATAGTTACAATCCCGATCTTGAGTGAACTTTGCGCGCAACTCGTTATCAATTCATGAGATATGGACGGATTGTGGCTTCGTGAAGTAACGAATCTACTAACAGAGAATTCGAGAATCTGAAGAAATCAAATGTCCGATCAAAACGACGAGCTGGTAGAAGACGCTCTGAAAAGCATCGCTGCGGCAGAAACTCTTTCCGAATTGGATGAAGTCCGCGTTCAATATCTGGGTAAAAAAGGGAAACTGAAATCCCTGCAAGCTGAGTTGAAGTCATTGTCGCCCGAGGAAAAACGTGAGTTTGGTAAAAAGCTCAACGGGATCAAGCAGAGCATTCAAGGCGCGCTCGCTGAAAAGAAAACCGCTCTTGAAGCAAGCGAGAATTCAGGTCCTGATCTCGAGGCGATTGATGTCACTTTGCCCGGTGTTTGTGCACTGCCCGGCCATCGCCATCCGCTGACCACAACGATGGAAGAAGTGAAAGCGATTCTGGTCGGACTAGGATTTCGCTATGACGATTATCCTGAGGTGGAGTCCGAATATTATAATTTCGATGCACTCAATACGCCGGACTGGCATCCGGCGCGAGATATGCATGATTCGTTTTATACGACAGCAGGCAATGTTTTACGAACACATACTTCCGCGTTTCAAACACGGGCCATGAAGAATTTCGGGCCCCCACCATTGCGGGCGATGACATCCGGTCGCTGTTATCGGCGGGATGAAATCGATGCCTCGCACTTTCCCATATTTCATCAACTAGATGTGATTGCCATTGATCAGAATATTAGTTTTGCTGATTTGAAATGGGTCTTATATCAATTAGCCAGTGCGTTGTTTGGCGAAGATGTTCAACTCCGATTTCGTCCCAGTTATTTCCCTTTCACGACTCCCAGTGCTGAAGTCGACGTCATGTTTAATGGCAAGTGGTTGGAAATTCTGGGGGCAGGAATGATTCGGCCTGAAGTGCTGCAGGCCGGCGGAGTGGACTCTGAAAAATGGCAGGGCTTTGCATTCGGCTTAGGATTGGATCGCATGGCAATGATTCGACATGGGATCACTGATATCAGGCTGATGTACGAAAATGAAGAAGCGTTTTTGCGTCAGTTTTAACGATCTTTTCCTGATGGAAACTGGCACGATATTTCTGGCATAGAGAGACTAAGATGCATATAAATACTGGTTGGTTGCGCGATTATTTATCGGCGGATTGCAAAGAGAGCGAACTGCTTGATGCTTTCATGACTGTTGGTCTGGAAGTGGAAGAAGAGCATGACCTGTCGCACGCCCTGGAGCCGATCAGGATCGGTTTTATTCGGGAAAAGAAAGCATTAGGCGATGCCGGGAAATTGTATGAGTGCCAGATTGAAATTCAAAAAGGCAAGCTGATTACAGTTGTCTGTGCCTCTGAGCATCCAGTTGAGCTTGGCTGGGGAATTCCCGTGGCGACCGCCGGGACGAAGCTTCCCAGTGGTGCTTTGATTGCTGAAGGGAATTTCAAAGGAATTCGCTCTGAAGGCATGATTTGTCTGGATGGCGAAATGGGATTGATTGCCAGGTCATCAGGCTTACAGGTATTTAAAGATGAAGCGGCTTTAGGAGAGAGTCTGTCTTCCGTATCTTCGATTCAGGAATCACTGGTTGAAGTTTCTGTTTTACCAAATCGTCCCGACTGTCTGGGAATGATTGGCGTTGCCCGCGAAGTCGCTGCCGTGCTTGATATGGAATTGAAATATCCTTCCAGCCGTGAGATGAATGCGTCTGCCCAACAAGGGGAAACTGTAGCAGTCGAAATTGACGATGCTTCCCTATGTACCCGCTATGCCTGTCAGGTATTCGACGGAGTCCAGGTACGCAGCTCACCGCATTGGCTTAAGAGTCGTCTACAAACAGCGGGTTTGCGCCCTATTAATAACGTGGTGGATATTACTAACTTTGTGATGCTGGAATGGGGACAACCATTGCACGCATTCGATTTCGATGCATTAAAAGGAAATCGAATTGAAGTGCGCCGCATGTCATCGGCTGAAAAACTAAAACTGCTGGATGAGTCTGAAGTTGATGGCACACATCAACCGTTAGTGATTGCCGACGCCGAGAAACCGATTGCCCTAGCGGGAATTATGGGAGGCTGGGATTCGCAAACAACTGCCGATTCGAAACGAATTTTGCTGGAAGCGGCCTGTTTTGATCCCGTGTGTATTCGAACCTCATCACGTAAGCTACGTATCAGCACCGATTCTTCTTATCGATTCGAGCGTGGGACTGACCCGAATGATATGTTGAGTGGTGCTTTCAATCGCGCAAGTGAGCTGCTTCAGGATGTAGAACTTTCGGGTGCCAAACCTGCTTCCGGTATAACCGATTCTTATCCCAATGTTCGACAGCGGACGACATTCGCTTTGAGTTCCAAACGGTTTTCAAAGTTGTTGGGGACAGACATCAGCGATCGACAGATTGAAGAATGTCTTACCAAACTGGAAATGACTCACGATGACAATCTTACCATATCAGTGCCGACCTGGCGCGTAGATGTGAATAATGAAGTGGTGCTTGCTGAAGATGTGGCCCGTCTTTTACGTTACGATAGCATCAAAATGAAGCCGATGGTGGCGACAACTACCAAAGGTCGTGTATCAGAGACCGATGGGCTCAGAACGAAAATTGGCTCTTTCCTGACGAGCAATGGCTTTCTGGAATGTCGTACACCTCCGCTGACAACCGAACAAATTGCATTGTCATTCAGTCAATGGCAGGGAGAATCGATTCAGGTTCAGAATCCGATTTCCAAGGAGATGACGACGCTCCGCCAGAGTCTGGTTGGTAGTTTAGTTGAAGTCGTAGAGCGAAATGCCCGGCGTGGTGCGAGTAGTTTTCGGTTCTTTGAAGTCGATCGCACATTTCGATCAAACGATAATGAAATCGATGAACGCTGGATGATCGGTGGTGTGGTTGGAGGGGCCGTCAATGACTCTGCCTGGATTGCATCCGAAAAGGAAATCGATTTCTTGCGGGCAAAAGGGTTGGTACAAAATCTTCTCGCTCATCTCTCTGTGGAAGGAATTACTTACGAAAGTGATTCGGCGGCCAAGGGGTATCGTGGCGAAGAGTATGCCGTCATCAAACATGGTAGTCAGCGAATCGGTGCCCTTGGAAGAATTGATCTGAATGCATTAGGGATCAAAGACCGGGCGCGTGTGACCCTGTATGGCATGGAATTAGATATTTCGACTTTAATGACAGTCAAATCCCCTGCGAAAATATTTGCCGGTCTGGCGCGAACGCAAGTCGTTGCCCGCGATATTTCTATCGTCGTTCCCATCGGTTTACGCTATGCAGAAATTGCGAAATCACTGGAAAACGCATTTGAGGCTGCCGTTTCGAATCTGGAAGCAGAACCACGCAAAGAGACCGACTCCTCATTCTCTTTGCAACCAAAACTCGAAAGTGTGATCTGCATCGATACCTTCGTCGGCGAAAGTGTCGGCGCGGATGCAAAGAGCTTAACGATTCGGATGCTGTTCCGTGATGAGACCTACTCTCTCACATCCGGGGAAGCACAGCAGTTGATGGATTATGTTGTCTCGCAGCTACATTCTGAACATGGGGTTGTGCAACGATAACGATTTCACTTGGGCTGCCGATTCGCATCGGTCTCTTAAACTGGAACCGATTCTGGCTATTGATTTGTTTTCAGCAGTTTGTCAATCATCGGTTCAATATCTTTTTCATATGTGAAACCTTCTTTACCGTACTCCTGCTTTTCGTTATCGAATCGTTTGATCAATTTGCCATCAGTGCCGTACACATAAGCTGCCGGGATTGCAGCGAGATTGATACTTTCATACAGCTTCTCATCCGGAGTGCTCGATATGATATTGATGATATCCGCTTTTTGTTTAGCGAAGTATTCCATCAGTTCTTCACTGTTTGATTCGGGTGGAGAATTCTTGCTGCCATCGTAGTTTAAATTGAACGAGATGCAGACGACTTTTTCAGGATATTTCTTTTGTAATGCAACCAGTTGTGGGAATTCACGCAGGCAGGGTTCACACCATGTTGACCAGAGATCAACGACAACAACTTTTCCTTTTTGTTTCGCAATGAACTTCTGAGTATCGTCCCAGCTGGCAATTTCCGCAGTCACGCCATCTTTTTTAAATGATTGTGCACCGGGAATGGCGGGCTGTTTCGCTTCCAATGTTGTTGAGACAGGTTCGGGAGCCGCTTCAGTTTTTGGAGGCGCTGTGGGGGCAGTTGAATTCTGATTACAACCGTGCAGGAAGATCAGGCTGACTACAAAACAGATTAATTTCGCCGGCATTTGAAAACTCTTTCTTGGTATATATTGGCGGGAAAAAATGCTTTCGATATTACTTCTCAACTTTGACCAGGCCGGCGGCTTTGGCTTTGGGGATCGGGTCTTCGTAGGGTAGTGCCTTTAAGTATTCAGCGAGATCTGAAATATCCTGCTTTGAAAGCTGGCTCGTTTTTCCATGTTTGTCGTCATGATTATATTTTGTGAAAACATCTTCGAGTGTTTGTGCTTTACCATGTGAAAGATAAGGGGCAGTGCGATATACGCCGAGGAGAGTCGGGGTATCATAGGCGGGGCCCATCTCTTCACCGGGATTGTCAACCGCGGTGCCGACATCGTGGCGGATGAATTTCTTTGAAGGAACGGAATCTGTTAAAAAGGGACCAGTATGGCAAGTTGCACATTGCGTTTGTTTCGAGAAGAACAGCTTGCGACCACGTTCCGCTGACGGGTTGAGTCCTTTTTTGGCATGCGGGCTCAATGTGAATTTATGGGTGTTTGAGTAAGCAGACATCGCATCCAGGGCCCGCGATAATCCTTTATTAGGAGCTGCCAACGAAGGATTTATTCTACCCCTTACCAATCCATTTCCCTGCATCAAAGGTCCGCGGATGGTATGTTCGAAATCTTGAACTTCATCACGGTCTGCTGACCAGTGGATAGGGTGAGTCCATGCCATGCCAGCCAGTGATTGAGTATTTCTTAATCCTTCGGGATTATGCCAGGTTTTTCCATCTGGTTGTCCATCCGGATGACAACTCGCACAGGAAATCCAGAGGCGGCTGGACATGGGTTGTAGAGCTGTATAAAACAGTCGTTTTCCCAGCAGGATTTCCTCTCCCAATGGATTACTTGCAACATCAATTATCGCCTGCGGTCGAAGAGTTCTTGTATCGTATGCCACGACATTAAAGTCGAGTGCGTTGTAGACATAAAACGTTTTACCATTGGGTGCCACGCGTACCGCACGGGGGTTGTGTCCGAGTCTGAGTGAAGCGCGAAATGTCAATTCGCGATAGTCGTCATCGATGACATTGCAGACATACAGGTCATCTGTACCTGCAAAGACGACGAAGAATGTTTTTCCGTCGGGAGTGATGGCAGTATCCCATGGATTTGAAGTGACGCGAGCTCCTTGAAAAGAGTCCATGGGTATTTTTCGTCGTCGTTTTCCTTCCCCCGATTTTGTATCGACAATCGAAACAATGGGAAAGATGGAGCCGGCGCCGTGTGCTACCGTAATCCGGGAGCGAATATGTGGCAGGTAGGCTTTCGCCCTATGGGGATGTAACGTGATCTGCCGTGAAAGGTTGTCTGTACTTCCGCCGGGCCACTCGTCAATCGTACTTCCATTGGTTAAATCAATTTGACGAACCAGGGCTGTATAATATTCTGTTGTAAAAAGATTCTGATCGTCATTAGAGATGGCGATGCCGCGCAAGTGTTTTCCTGACGAAAATTCCCGAGTGACCTTTTTCGAATTTGTATCAATTTCCACAATCCGTCCAGGATAATCCAACGTGACGAATATTTTTTTACCGTCTTTTGTGGAAACAACACCATAGGGTTCATCGAATACTTCTGTCTGGCCAATTTGTTTACCAGCGTCAGCATCAAGAAAGACAACCAGGTCTTCATCATAGACGGCAGTTACTAACAGGTGGGTTTTACCCAGGAAGCTGACTCCTTCGGGATGTTTGCCGACTTTAATTTCGCTTAATATTTTATGCGATTTCAAATCGATAATGCTGACCGAACCGTTATCACGATTGGAACAGGCAAGTAGTTTTCCGTCTGTTGAGATATCCATCAGACTGTTTGATTGACCAGCGTTTGCATGTTGTATATTTATCAACAGACAGATTGCACAGAGGATGGTCAGAGGCTGGAAAAATCGAACGGATTTACGCATGAGATACATGACAACCCCTTTACGAAATGTGAGAATTCGTATTGGTCTGACGTGGCGGGAAATAGAAACCCCGCTAACCATTTTGGGAAAGCGGGGTTTACTCATTCTATCGATGATAGTGTAAAATCATTAGTTGAGGATCTTGGAAGTATCCTTAACGATTTTACTGATTTTGTCTTTGGATAAATCACTCTTCTTCATAGCGTGATTGACCATCACTTTTCCTTTGACCCACATTAAAACAGTAATGTCGGCATCTTTGGAAATTTTGTACGAAGAGGGACCTGCTTCGCCTTCGAAATTAGTGAGTGGTGTGTTCTTGATCTTCTTGCTGTCAGCAATCTTTTTGAGTGTTTTGCTGGAAGCGTCTGCATCGTCAGTCAGATGTACGACAAATGCTGCCATTTTCTGATCTCGGTTTTGGCCGACTTTTGCATCAATTTTCGCAATCAATTCCTGGACATCGCCATTCATTTCACGAGCGAAGATGTTGACCACGGGTCGTCCACCATAGCTGCAACGATAGCAGAGTGATTTACCAGCGTTAGGACCCGTGCAATCATTGACGGTATATGCTCCTGGTCTTCCACCAACTTCGATACCGGAATTCAGTTCTGCTGCAGAACTAATAGAACTGGCGGCAACGAACATCAACGCTACTGAGAGTGTAAGCAGACTTTTCATGTATTTCTCCTTAGGGTTACAATACTTGACAAAAAATCCTGCAGAGGCAGGGGCGGATACATCAATACTGACGTATCCATGAATTTTAATGTGAGTGAAAGAGGAGTGCAAACCACTGGGCCTTTTTTCTTCTCTTACGAGGTTGGCAAATTGTATGGTTCTTACTCAGTCACGACTACCAATAATCTTGATTCAGGCCTGATTTTCATCAGTTCTTAACCTGGACACTGTATTTAGTAAAAAACGAGCCTTTCTATCTCAGGGTCTTTCCCAGACTGCGGGCAGTTTTTTTGAATTCTCTCCGAAGGTTTGTGAGACGATAAAACCACTCGCCTGCGATGTATAAAAAATCCGCCCATTCGAAACGACGGCTCCCAGACACTCACGAGAATCAATGGCAGGCCCCGTGGAAACCAGTTTACCGTTATCAGACAGATCAATCATATCCATATTCGCTCCGAGAACGTACGGCTCGGAAAGGGTAAAGCGACAACAGGCATAGTTATGGCCAATACTGTTAACAACCTTACCAGTTTGATGGTCAAATACGTTTCCTTTGCCTCGCAACGCGTTCGAGAAGATATAGTCTTTTCCAACGGTGACGACATTCAGTGCTGACGTAACAGCATCTGATTTCCAGACTAACGAGCCGTCTTTCGCGTCCAGGCACCAGACAAACCGATCCTGAGTCTTTTCGTTTGCCCGGTTATAACCGCCGATATAAATTCGGCCGTCGCGTGCACTCAGCGTGCATTTGGATGTGACATAATATTTGTTCGTCAACCACACAACCTTGCCTGTTTTAGGGTCAAGGCAAGCAGTGATTCCGTTATTTTCTACTGGCAGGCCACGCCGCTGACGTTGGCTGCTGGCATAGCCAAAGAATGTTGAGTAATACAGTTTTCCATCAAGTACAGCGATACCACAGTCATTGCCGCCTCGTCCATATTTTGAAAAATCTTTTTCCCAGACGACTTTACCCGTATCCAAGTCCCAGGCCCAGAGTCGGGGGCGGTGATCCTTAGGATAATAGGGGTTATCGTTCGAATAAATCCAACTCATTACTTCGCGTCCATCGGATTTGACTGCTGGTTTGCCTCCGAAGGTGAATGCTTTTTCTGTTCCCTGTGTTGCATATTCTCCCGAACCTGAAGCGTAGATTGCGATGTTACCGTGAACAACTGGTGGGAATTGTCGGCTCCAGCTTGGAGAACCTGTAAAAGGGGCTTCCCAGAGTAGTTTCCCGGTAGCCGCATCCAGGCAGCGCATTCGTGATTTTTTAATGCCCGCCTGTGGGATCAGCAGTTTTCCATTAATGTAAAGTGGTGAGGTGAAAGACAAATAGACGTCTGGCCAATAGCGTCTCCATAACAGTCGGCCGGTATCCTGTTCGACGGCAATAATTTGACCTTCCGCAGTATGTGTGTAAAGCCGCCCGCCTCCGCAGACCGGGAGATGTTTTACGGTTCCTTCCAGTCGGCGTGCCCAGCGCATGCGGAGCGGTGGTTTCAAACCTTGCGAGTTAGCGTTGGTTCCACCGAAGTCACCGTAATTCGTGTACCAGTCAAATTTGGGATCAGCCAGCGGACCTTTCAGCGGGCTGCGTATTTTCCAGATCTGTAAGTCCCGTTGAGGAGTTGAAAACGTTTCTGGTTGTGACGCTGTAGAGTCTGCATTCAGAACATAGAGATATCCATCTTCGCAAGGAACATAGATCTTTTTATTGGCTATCGCGACGGGCGCTGTGATGGGGGCATCAAAGGTAGTCGTGAAAGTCAACGTCTTACCCCCCTTGAGAGGGACAACGTACAGCTTCCCATCCAGGCCACCATAGATGGCATGATCACGCGTTAAAACGGGGGAGCAAACGGAAGCGGCTTTGCAGAGTACTTCGGTTTTTTCTTCACCGATAGCATGGCGACACAATCCTAGACCTGCTTCCGGGCGAACGCGATACACATCATTGCCACGGATGCTTACTGAAGCAAAACTCAACAATCCGGGATCTCGAATGGAAGTTTGAGTGCCTTTGATATAGTCTGCCTGAAGTTTGTCTCCTTCGAGTCGCAGCTTTTCGACACGGCCTGCGTTATCACGTCGATGCCATTGCACATAGACATTGCCTGCTTCATCGGCGCTTTGACCAAAGGTTGCAGGAAATTCGGAGCCTGCGTACTTGGGAATCTCACCTACCGAACGCAGGCGTGGCTTCGTTCCTGCATCTTCGAGAAATACAGTGCGGCCTCCTGCCGGAATCACAATGGTATTTCCAGCCAGGCAAATATCGCGCGAGCAGACAAAGTGATCGCGCCATGTCACTCGATCTTTGCGATGGGCGAGCCAGTCTGCACCGCTCCAGCGATTTCCTTTGAACTGAACTACTTCTTTTACAAAGTCCCATGTCCAGACAACTGTACCATCTGGTTCCACGGCATAAACCTGGGCACCCAGTGTGGCGAAATAAACTCGGTTTTTATTGACGACTGGTGCGGAAAAAATCGGCTCACCACAGTCAATTTCTTTCACGACAGCGCCGTTTTTCAGGTCAAGTACATAATAGTAACCAGCGGTGGTTCCGACATGCAGATATTGATTAATGATGGCCGGCGATGCCACATTGCTGCAGTTTCCTGATCCCCCTCGTGTAGCGAATTTCCAGAGAATCTGATTTGTTTTGCCATCAATGGCGAAGACAACCCCCGACCCGTCAACTACAAAAACATTTCCATTGCTGGCAACCGGTGATGTGTAAATACCATCTGTTAAAGGAATCGTTGCTGAAAGCGTTAACGGCGGCTGAATAGAGATATGGGAAACGTTTCCCGATCGCTGTTCATTGCCTTTCAGTTGCAGCCAGTTATCGTCTGCATCAGCAATCGTGCAGCAGACAATCAGGCTGAGGAATACCTGAACCAGGAATGAAATACGACTAACCTTCGTCATTTGAATGATCTTTCTCAGGTTGCAGTTTTGAGGCAAAGCAGGAGGGACTCAAGTTTCAAATTAGCGATTCAATGTACTCAGCAGTTCGAAGTTTTCTGGTCTGTTTGGAAGGATATCATGATGGATTTACCGTGAACCAGTAGATTGATCATAATCTCCGAAAATTTGGGAAGCTACTATAATTACATGAATTCGAAAAGTTCGTTGAATATTTATTGTGTGTTATCTCACAAAAAAACGACTTCCAAAGTGGAAGCCGTTTTGTGCATTTTCAAGTTACAATGGAACTTACAACAGCTTTGTGATGGCTTCGCCATCGTGGGCTACTTTGAAAGGGCGACCATTGGATGAGAATATTTCTTTGTCCAAAGGTAGTCCCAATGCAGAGGCAATGGTGGCATTGAAATCGCCGGGCAATACGCCGTCCGCTTCAACACCATGGCCACCTTCATCAGATTTACCATAGAATTGTCCGCCTTTGATTCCGCCACCCATCAATGCAGCAGAGAAGACACCGGGGTGATGGTCTCGCCCAGCGTTCTTGTTAATGACAGGGGTACGACCAAATTCAGTCGTTAGTACGATAAGTGTCTCATCGAGCAGGCCACGATCAGCCAGATCTGTCAGCAGGCTACCTAAAGCTTTATCCAGAATTCCGGTACGAGTTGGCAGGATATTATCATCATATATGTCGCGGTGCATATCCCAGCCACCAAACGTGACTTCGACGCAGCGGACATTATTTTCGACGAGACGACGAGCCAGCATGCAGCCTTGCCCAAAACTGCTGCGGCCATACTTGTCGCGATCTTCTGCTTTTTCTTCGTTCAAATCGAAAGCCTTCAGTTCATCACTGGAGAGCAGATTCGCAGCCTGAGAATAGAAATCAGTATAGGCGAGAACATTTTTGTTCTTGAACTTATTTTGAAATTTTTTATCGAACTTATTAATCAGATCCATACGTTTTTCAAATGAATTATCAGACATATAGGCAGGAGCCTTGGTGTTTTCCAGACCACGGTTCGGGTCACCAATGGGTAACGGGCTGAAAGAAGGATCAAAAAATCCAGCACTGGGGTGTCGTGCAGGCGCGCTGATCAGAACTGTATCAGGAAGGTTTTTGTTCTGGCGACCTTTAAAGCGTTGAATCCAGGGACCCATGGAAGGATGTCTTGTGGAAGCAATTTCTTTGTAGCTGGTACGCATCATGTATTCGCCTGGGCCATGTGCACCAGTTTCCGTATACATGGAATTAATCACAGCCATTTTGTCAAAATTTTCAGCGAGTGTGGGCAGGAATTCACTGATTTTTTTGCCGGGAACGTTTGTTTTAATGCCTTTGGTATCACCTTGATTTTTATGACCTGGTTTCAAGTCAAACGTATCAAGGTGAGTCATGGCACCTGCCATATAAAGGTAGATCAGGCGTTTGGCTTTTCCACCTTTTGTGGCTCCAGCTTTTTTTGATCGCGCTGGAGCAGCTTGCACGGCTTGATTGAAAACAGGCAGGACGCTGACTCCTAATGAAGTTTTGGCGGCATATTCAAGAAACTGTCGCCGATTTTGTCCGTCAAGTTTAGAAAGAAGGTCTCGCATTAGTGATGCCTCTTATTTTATTAAAATTGATTTTTTGTTATTGAAAAGGACCGGACTCGAAGGTCTGGGTGTCAGCTTGGTAAGATGCCTATTGAATGAACAGGAACTCGCGTGTGTTTACGAGCGACCAGATGACGTTTCCGTATCCTGCTGGTCCATTACGATCAATTTCGCTCATAGCAATCTGCGATTCATCCTTGTCAGGCTTACGATTCAAAATGGTCATGAATATAACATCGACGCCGTCTTTCACCTTTTTTTGTTCTATGACGTTATTGTAAATCGTGGACCCTTTTTCCAGCATCATATGAGTTACCGGACCATTAAACATAAACAGAATCTGTGGTACTGAACCGGTATCTGATGAAGCTGAAATCAATTGACGATCCGATTGGCCAAACGTTCTTAAGAAGTGGCTTGCGGAAACAGGGGATGGCAGCTCGGAAGCACGTGCCAGCACTTGTCCTTTATAGCGGTACTTCTTTTCCCGTTTGTAACGTTTGCGGTCAATCTCCTCACGTTTTTTGTTATCCGCATCCAAAACTTCCTGAGCGGTTGCTGTGTTCAAGTTCACAGCGATTATTTCCGATTTCAGATCGGCGGGAAATTCACGATACTCTTCTGGCTTGACCACTGCCAAAGTTAAAAAGGAATCCCAGGCTTGTTCGGCTGTCATGCGACGCAGAACAGGTCCTGGAAAATGATATTTTTCGCTCAAGTCGACATCCACGGTTGAGGCTTGTCGCTGATAGGTTTTTGAGTTGTAAATAATTCGCAGATATTCCTTCATATCGAAATTCAGACGTTTCATTTCCGATTCGAGAAATTTCATTAATGCAGGATTTTCAGCAACAGTGTTGTCAGTCAAATTGTCGACTGGTTCGATCTGGCCGCGTCCAAAAGCACGCGTCCAAAGTCGATTGGCAATCGTCAGCGCAAAACGTGGATTATCTTTGGATACCATCCAACGTGCGAATGCATTACGCGGCGCTTCTCCCGGCTTGATTTGAGCCGGTTTACCAAAGATCGTTTTGGGTTTGACGACCGATTTTGGTTTCGCATCCGTATAGGCATAATCGTGCGGGAGTTGGATTTTGCGATTAATCTGATCATTCACGATCATCATATTCACGCGAATCAAGCGATTAAATCGCCCCTGATTTCTTCGGCGATCTTTTTCTTCCTGTCCCAGTTCGACATATTCTTTTCGTAGTCGTGATACAGGTTCTTTGTCTTTATAGAATCGTTTATCACGACCATTGGCACGGGTTAATGATCCAAATGTGAACGCTGCCATTTCGTAGAATTCTTTTTGCTTCCAACGATCGAAGGGATGGTCATGGCACTGGGCACAACCAATGCGCGTTCCCAGGAAAATACGCACGGTATTATTCATATTATCCAGAGGCATGCCGGAATCGCGTTGTAGATATCCGGTAGCGGGATTTTCCCAGATCAAGCCTTCAGCAGTAATCATTTCCTCGACCATTTTGTCCCAGGGTTTGTTTTCTGCCAGAGATTGTTTGATCCATTGTCGATAAGCGCTGCCATCGACATTATTATTCAAGCGGTCTGTATAACGCAGAACATCAGCCCAATAATTAAAGCTGTGGCTGGCATACCCGTCACTGTCCAATAATCGATCAATCAGTCGCTTACGTTTGTCGGGGTGTCGTGAAGCGAGAAAGTAGCGTGTTTCTCGATAAGTGGGGATCGTGCCTGTAATATCCAGATAGATGCGACGCAAGAATTCCGCGTCGGTCGTCATCGGATTGGGTTTCACTTTATGTTTGGAGTAATTTGATTCAACCAGCTTGTCTATTTGTTCGGCTGACTTTAATGCTGCCATAAGTTTGGTGGGACTGACAGGTTTTGATTTCACCATAAAGCGGGGAGGCAGTGGTTCTGCCTTTTTCACAGCCGGCTTCTTCTTGACTTTTTTTCGTGGCGCTGCTTCGGAATCGGTAGACCCCTGAATAATCAAAGCTGATAACGCAACAGCAATACATAAACTTCCTGTTTTCCAGCATCGCGAGAACTGGCTCGGTCTGCTGATCTGTTTTCCTGACATGCAATAACTCCCGGAGTCGTTCTTAGAATAATTCAGAGATGACCGAACACCAGACAGCTACAATGATTAAGTTCTGGTTCGATTGTCATTATTCTATACAAATCAGATCAGGAAAAACTAATGTAAACTCGACTATTTTTCTCTTAAGAAATGAGATTTATTACTTAATCAGAGGTACAAACAGTAACTAATTTTTTGGAAATCGTAGCAACAAGCGATACAATGATTTGTGAAAGAGTATCTCATCGAAAGGGTTTGAGATATAAAAGAGCCATGACTCTCTTTGCCCTGACAGGTTTCGAATGAGATATAACCATCCAAAATTCAAAAGCATACTTGATAAAATTGAGTCTTCAGATCATTTGGGATTCATTGTGGTCTGAAACGCTATACTTGAATCAGGCTGTCAGTCTGATACATTGAATGGTCGTCAATACCATTCAGGGAGCCCGCTGAGATCACATTTTGAAATTAACATCCAGGAACAGAACACGTGAATCAACTCACCCGATTACTATCACTGCAAACTATGGTCTGTTTTTGTTTCGTCGTTCTGTTTCAAGTCGGCCTGCTCAGGGCTGCTGATCAATCGCAAAAACCCAATATTGTAGTTGTCCTTGTGGACGATCTGCGATGGGACGAAATTGGTTGTATGGGGCATCCCTTTGTTCGGACACCGCATATTGATCGCATTGCCCATGAAGGCGCCCGCTTTCGAAATGCCTTCTGTTCAACACCTCTCTGTTCTCCAGTACGGGCTTGTCTGTTGACCGGGCAATATACGCACAATCATGGCATCTTTGATAATATTAATCGAAGCAAGCACAGTCACACTTTGAAAACGTTTCCGCAATCGCTTCAGAAAGCCGGTTATGATACTGCTTATGTCGGCAAGTGGCATATGGGAAATGATGATACGGCCCGTCCCGGTTTCAATCACTGGGTCAGTATGAAAGGGCAGGGGACATCATTTGATCCTGTGTTGAATGAGAATGGCAAACGAGTCAAACATAGCGGACATACCACCGATGTCCTCAATCAGAAAGTGAATGCGTTTGTAAAGCAGAAAAGGGAGAAACCGTTTTGCATTTATATAGCGCACAAAGCCTTGCACCCGGAACTCACTCAACGAGATGATGGCAGTATTACCGATCCCTCTGCAGCAAAGTTTATGCCAGCGAAAAGACACAGTCAATTATACACAAATGACGCCATACCGCGGCGGTTGAACGTGCTGGATAACCTCGAAGGCAAACGCGCATTACAGCGATCCATCTCCGGGCTGCCACCCTTGAGCCAGGAAACGGGAACCAGTGATGAAGTGATCCGCGACCGTCTGCGAATGCTGGCCGGAATTGATGAGGGCGTTGGAATGTTATGGAAACTACTCCAGGATCAAGGTCAACTCGATAGCACCGTTTTTGTATTTACAAGCGATCATGGTTACTGGTACGGCGAACATGGTTTGAGTGTTGAACGCCGACTTCCCTATGAAGAAGGTATTCGGGTTCCTTTATTAGTCCGCTACCCTCCTTTGGTCAAAGCAGGTACGGTGATTGATCAGTTTGCTGTCAGCGTTGATCTGGCTCCCACGATCCTGGATTTTGCAAACGTAAAAGCTGATCAGAAATATGATGGAGAGTCTCTTGTACCTTTGCTCAAGGGAGAGCAGCCGAACGATTGGCGTAAATCATTCCTGATTGAATACAACAGCGATACGGTTTTTCCTCGTCTCGTAAAAATGGGATATAAGGCGGTACGAACGCCCCATTGGAAGTACATCCAGTTCAATGAACTGGGTGGAATGGACGAACTTTACGATGTTCAGAATGATCCCTATGAAATGAAAAATATAATCGACCTTCCTCAGTCCGAAACGACGATTTTGAAGCTTCAGAATGAGTTGAAACGGCTCATGCAATAGCGCGATCTTTTTCCAGGGCTCTATAGATTTCAAGAATCAGTATCCTTTGATTCGAGTTTTTTCGCTCAAATTGTGCAAGAAATCCTTCATTTCTCCCCTACGAGCCCCCTATAATAAACAAACTTAAAATAATCAAAGTTTTATATATCACCCTGTTCCTGCCTCCTGAACCCTCTACGGGATAATTCGATGCCATCCTTTCCAGCTTTAAAACGTTTCCGACTGACTTTCGTACTCATGCTTTCTTTGCCAGCACTCATCGTGGGGCTGACAGTCACCGCGATGTCAGCAGACAAGGAAAAATCAAAAGCTAAGGTTGATTATTCTTCTGAAATGCCTCGGATTCTACCTCGAACCCCCGAGGAGTCTTTAAAGTCGTTCAAATTACATGACGATTTCCAGATTGAACTCGTTGCGGCTGAGCCTTTAGTCCGTGATCCGGTCGCCATGTGCTTTGATGCACGGGGGCGTGCTTACGTGGTAGAGATGCCCGAGTATAACGATGACAAAAAAGAGGGTTATAGTTCTGTCAAACTTCTGGAAGATACAAATGGAGATGGAACGTTTGATAAAAGTTTTCCGTTCTTAAGTGATATTACACTGCCGACGGCGGTCTTCAGTTATAAAGGTGGCGTCTTTGTGGGAGCACCGCCACATCTTTATTATTGCAAAGACACCAATGGTGATGGAGTTTCCGATGTGAAAGAACTCGTGATGACCGGCTTCGGTCGTGATCGGGGCGATGAAGGAATGATTAATTCATTCCGCTGGGGCCTGGATAACAAAATTCATTTTTCCACAGGCATCGATGGTGGTCTGGTCACCGTTACGGGGGATGAGCAAAAACGAAAATATAACACCAAAAGTCGAAATGTCATTCTCGACCCGGAAACGCGCACCATAGAATTAACGACAGGCGGTGGCCAGCACGGTATGAGTCTGGGAGTCTGGAATCGTGTTTTTGTATGTTCAAATAGTGTTCCGATGCAGGTACTGATGTATGATGATCGTTATATTGCCCGCAATCCTTATCTTGCTCCACCAGCGGCACCAGTTTCCATCGCTCCGGGTGGCAAATATACAAAGTTAATGCGGATCAGCCAGGTCGAACCATGGCGTATCTTACGGACTCGCATTCGTTCACAAAGTAAAAAAGGAAACTCTGAAGGAGGCAAACCTTCTGGATTCTTTACCGCCGCTACTGGGATCACGATCTTTCGTGGAGGTGCATGGCCAGCCAAATATCAGGGAAACATTTTTGTTGGCGAGCCAGCCAATAATTTAGTGTATCTTGCCGCACCAAAACCAGATGGCTTATCGCTCGTCGCACCGCGAGCCGATCAGGATGCGGAGTTTCTCGCTTCCACAGATGTCTGGTTTCGTCCGGTTCAATTTGAAAATGGGCCGGATGGGTCACTCTATGTGTTAGACATGTATCGGGAATTAATCGAAGGCGCTCCCTTCATACCAGAAGATGTCATCAAACACCTCGATCCAGTCGGAGGGCAAGATAAAGGACGCATCTATCGAATTGTGCCGAAAGGCTTTCAACAACCGTCTCTTCCTGACTTCGGAAAACTTTCTTCAGAGAAGCTCGTCGCATTACTGGAAAGTGATAATGGCTGGACCCGGGATACCGCGCAGCGATTACTTTTCGAACGTCAGGATACTTCAGCTAGTGATAAGCTAAAAGCGCTGGTGAAAACATCAGACAAACCGATTACCCGTGCAACGGCACTCTGGTCTTTGCAAGGGTTGAAATCATTAGACGAACAAACACTGCTAAACGGCTTGCAGGATCAAAATTTTCAAGTCCGAAAACAAGCATTGCAAATAGCAGAACGGCATACAGCCTCGCCTGAGATCCAGCGACAAATGCTGACGCTGGCGAATGATGACTCCCTGGAAGTGCAGTATCAAGCGGCCTTCTCGTTAGGTGCCTTTCAATCTTCAGCCCGTAATCGAGCATTGGTTGAAATCCTGACACGCAATATTTCCAATCAATGGATACGAATGGCAGTTCAGAGCTCGCTGAATGAAGGAGCCGCGGAGGTCATTTCGATCCTCGTTAAGAACCCCGAATTTCTTAAAGAGCAGCAGGGGAAGAATTTTCTGGTCGCCTTAGCAGTACAGATTGGAGCACAAAAGAATACGGGTGATGTAAAACTGTTTATGACATCACTCGAAGCGATGCCCTCCTCAGATCAGAAATTTTCAGAAATATTATTCCGCAGATTACTCTCACGCGCTTCTGCTTCAACGAAAAAAGTATTGGCTCAATCAACGAATCCGCGGACCGCACAATTGTTGAAAGGCATGATGCAGGCCGCCGTTCAACAGGCGCAGAATCCTAAACTGGCTGTAAAGGCACGTGTTGATGCCATTGATACTTTGAGCATCGGTAAATTTGAGAACACAAAAGATGTCTTTGAAGAATTGTTATCCGTACAACAACCACTTCAGGTTCGTCAGGCTGCGATTGCAAAATTGGGATTCGTGAATGATGATCGGGTCGCTGGTTTAATTCTCGAAGCTTGGCCGGGCCTAAGTCCACAATTGAGAATGAGTGCCATTGAAACACTTTTCTCCCGGAAAATCTGGTTAATGACGATGCTGAATGCCATCAAGGCAGGCGAAGTCAATCCGGGAGATATCAGTCCGGAACGTGTGCAATTGTTGAAGAAAAATTCCGACGAAAAAATCAGGAAGCTGGCTGATTCCCTGTTTCATAAACAACGACTCACGGGGCGATCTGATATTGTAAAAGCATATCAGGCTTCCCTGAAGCTCAAGGGGAATCCGGTAAACGGAAAACTGGTTTTCAAGAAATCCTGTTCTGCCTGTCATCGTCTGGAAAATGTGGGAGTTCAACTGGGTGCTGATTTGAAGGCGATCAAGGACCGTGGCACGGAAGCAGTCTTGTTAAACATTCTCGATCCGAATCGCGAAGTCAAGCCGCAATATGTGACTTATCTACTGCTCACGACACAGGGGCGAACCATTACCGGGTTAATTAAATCAGAAAATGCCAACAGTATTACCATCGCCCGCGCAGATGGAACAAGCGATACCGTGTTGCGAATTGATATCGATGAGCTGATCAGTTCAAAACTTTCGTTCATGCCGGAAGGTCTGGAAAAGCAGATCAACAAACAGGAAATGGCGGATTTGTTAGCTTATCTTAACGCGACAAAATAGACGATGATCAGTTTGGATATCGATCCACAGGTCATCCAATATATTGTTTGCGAGAAGTGATCCCGAGATGAGGCATGGAATTCGGCATCCCCGTTTTGGCAAAAGGCAAACAATGATCCTACCCTTATGCGCATGAGTATGACGAAAAACTCAAAGTCGTATATTCCATCGGCAAGGAAGATTGTGTCATATCTGTTCTTCCCTTCAAATCTCTGTAGATCAATCTCTGACCTTCCTTGAGACGGACAGAAATCACTTCATGGCACTGCTAAGTGTGAAGACCATGCGGGTCAGTTTCAGTCTATGATTCGTGCATTGATTTCCCATCTAGCTCTTTGCTAAATAATTATTGGCGATTTTTTTTGAAAGATCTGGTGGTCAAAAAAGTTCGTCGTTCTATGGTAATGATAGTAAAGGGACTGTGGTGGCCACTCATGTTTCAGCTCAATCAAACAGATAATCGAGTCAATTACCTCAAAGTATTCAAGGATTCAGATTGATGAAACGCTTTTCAAAAAACTCAGCCGCGTTGTTAACCTTATTGGCATTCATGGTTTCGTCCACTCTTACTCAGGCTGCCGACAAGAAAGACATTGTAGATACTGCTGTCTCAGCCGGTTCCTTCAAGACTCTGGCCGCTGCTTTAGGAGCGGCTGATCTCGTTGGAGCATTGAAGGGGGAAGGGCCATTTACTGTCCTGGCTCCCACGGATGCCGCATTTGAAAAATTACCTGCGGGTACAGTTGAATCACTGCTCAAACCAGAGAATAAAGATAAGTTGATTGCCATTCTGACTTATCATGTCATACCTGGCAAAGTCGCTTCGAAAAATGTAGTCAAATTAAAGGGTGCGAAAACGTTAAACGGTCAGCGTGTTAACATTCAAGCAAAAGACGGTAAAGTGAATGTAGATGGGGCGATTATCGAGGCTGTCGACATCAATTGTTCGAATGGAATCATTCATGTGATCGACAGTGTGATTCTGCCCAGCGATAAAAATATTGTGGTTACCGCTTCAGAAGCAGAAACATTTAAAACATTGATTGCAGCAGCAAAGGCAGCTGGACTTGCGGGAGCTCTCACAAGTAAAGGTCCGCTCACAGTTTTTGCTCCTACCGATGACGCTTTTGCCAAACTTCCTAAAGGCACAGTTGAATCTTTGCTGAAACCAGAAAATAAAGAGAAGCTTGCAGCGATCCTAAAGTATCATGTAGTACCAGGACGCGTTTATTCAGAGGATGCACTTGCAGCGGGGAAGGCTAAAACTTTACAAGGGGGAAGTATTCGAATAAAAGTTCAAGATGGTGTCGCTAAAGTCAATAAAGCTAAATTATTGGCAACTGATATCGATGCCTCAAATGGTGTCATTCACGTGATAGACACGGTCATTATGCCATCGGACGATAAGAAATTTAGTGCAACTGATGCACGTCATAAAATTAAGCAAGCCGTCGCTAACGGGGTTCAGCTCTACAATTCAGGGCATCATAGTGCTTGTGCTAAAGTTTACATGAAGACCATGAATGAAATGTTGGATTACGGCGACCAGATGCCCAAGTCGGTTCGTAATCGGCTTGAGCACGCTATGACAAACGCAAAGCATGAGTCTTGTCCTACGCAACAGGCATGGACCTTACGTCATGCTTTGGATCATGCGTACTCGAGCATGTCGAATCTCTAACTGTTTTAGTTTGTCCGGTTCCAAACCCCTGCGGTCATAGAGAAGTTCTATGGCGGAGGGGTTTGTTTATTTCGATTGGATGCTTCCCAGCAGGCGTTAATCCATATTCGAAACGAGTGCTTGAATTGAAGGTTCGAGTTTTCCTGAACGAAACATGGCCACGATAGCAACGTGTTCATAATAAACTTTCATCGGATCACGGGGTTTCTGGAATCCTTCAAGAAAATGGCGTCGTAGCCGGGAAACCAGTGTGATCCAGATCGACATCAGCCCCTGTTCCGGTGATTTTGAAATAATGGACTGATGGAACTTGATGTCTAATTCCGCAAGGGATGCATAGTCTTTCGTTTCACAAGCGATTTTCATTTCGCTTAAAATAAATTCCCATTCCTCAAAATCCGATTCACTCAGGTCGGCAAAGATTGATTTCAACGCAAATGATTCCACCGTCTGCCGTAGCGGAATGATGAGTTCCTGCATGGAATCGGATGAGGAAGGGGCTACACGCATTCCACAATTCGGCTTCGATTCGACCATGCCTTCATGAGCAAGTTGTTTTAAAGCCTCGCGAATCGGTGCACGACTCACCTGGAATCGCTCTGCTAAACTGACTTCACGTAAAGGCATGCCTTCAGCAATGCGTCCCGTAATGATTTCCATGCGAAGCTGATCAACGATTTGCTGTCGTTGATCCGGGGCAAACTCAGTTTGACTCATAAAAAGTTCACTTTTTTCTGTGGTGGTTTTCTGATGAGGCGAACACATTGACAATCTGTGAAGTGGTCTGATTGTAAACAATTTAGCTGAAGGTTTCCAGCAGGATTTTTCCGACAAGACGGTTTTAATTAAATGTATATTAGAATAAAGCTTTTGTTGTAGTGTTGTTCTGCGTTTTTATTGGTTGGGCTCATATGGATGAGGATGCTCCGTGTGATGGGGATATCGCATAATTGTCTACAATATGTGTGAAGGTTTGGTTGACACTCTTGAGGGCTTTAGCCAGACTTAAGGTAGATAGAGTCGGAAGAAGCTTCGCTTTCAGCTTAACATGACTCCATAAAAAAAATTGCCTGGATTTCAATGGCCGTGGAGATTTGATAATGATTTATTCGTTTGTGTTATCAGCCGCAAAAAACTCAATTGTTCGTTGTGGTTTGGTGAGTGGTCTTCTGCCATTGATTTTTCTTGTTTTGTTATCACCGTTGGTTGCTGCCGAAAAAAATCTGAAATCAGGTAATCGGCTAGTCTATTTAGATCAGGATGATCCTTATTATGTCTCACAAAATTTCCCCAAGTTGGTAACACCTCAATGGGTTGGAGATACGCAAGTCAAAGCGGTTTGCGTATTTGCCATTGATGACATGCGAGACATTAAAAAATACGAAGCGTATTTGCGTCCGATCCTGGAACGACTCAAAGATATCGATGGTCGGGCCGGGTCAAGCATTATGACCTGTCGTGTCGATCCCAATGATCCGCATTTACAAAAATGGATCAAAGAAGGAGTCAGCATTGAAGTTCACACATATGATCATCCTTGTCCTTTATTAAAGGATCGAGACTTTGCAAAAGCCAAGGGGACCGTTGATCGATGTGTGGACTTACTCAGCCAGATTCCTAACAGCCAGCCTGTCGCCTATCGCATGCCTTGTTGCGATTCGCTTAACACGGTAAGCCCGCGATTTTTTACCGAGATTTTCAATCAACGGTCTCCACAAGGAAATTATCTGCAAATTGATACGTCCGTGTTTCACGTTTTCACTACCAATGATCCGGAAGTACCCAAAAAGTATGTACTTGACGCGGATGGGCAAGGAAAAATCGAAAAGTATGTACCAACCGATCGTGGCTTTGTGAATACAATATTTGACTACCCATATCCCTATCCAATCTCACGGCTCTGCTGGGAGTTTTCCTGTGTGACGCCCAGCGACTGGTCTGCACAGCATCGCCAAAAACCGATGAATCCACTCACGGTTCAAGACTGGACTGCCGTACTTGATGCGACTGTGGTGAAGGAGGGAACATTCAATCTGGTCTATCATCCTCATGGTTGGATCAGCAATGGGCAAATTATCAAATTAATTGATCATGCCGTCGAGAAACATGGTCCTGCAGTGCAATTTCTTTCTTTTCAGGATGTTCTTCAACGGATGAATCAGCATCTCCTGGCCGGTCAGCCGTTAAGAAATGAGCGCGGTGCCGATAACGGAGTGCGACTCCTGGATTTGAACAACGATGGGTTTATGGATGTCGTCATTGGAAATGAAAACGTTCAGAAAACGAGAATCTGGAATCCGAAACAACAATCGTGGAACGAAACGAGCTTTCCGACACGTCTGGTTTCCAAACCCGGATCTGATGGAGTTCAAGCGATACGCAGCCGTTTTGGTTTACTGAACGATCAGGTCATTTTGTTGACGATGACGTCCGATGAATCGTCGGCCTTTCGATTTGATGGCAAGACCTGGATCGAAGACAAAACGCTCCTGGCCGGTCTTCCCACAGATCAGGCAGCGATCTTGACACTCAAGAAAGGCATTGATCAAGGAGTGCGATTCCGTGATTTGAACAATGATGGTTCATGCGAGTTAATTGTTTCCAATCCTTCGCAGCAGGCCATTTATGCCTGGTCCGAAGCAGACGCATGCTGGAAACGTCTACCCTGGTCGCTTCCACAGAATGCGACCATTGTAGATCTCCAGGGACGCGATGCGGGTCTGCGGTTCGTCGATGTCAATGAAGATGGTTTGGATGATGCCCTCTTTTCAAATGAGAGTCACTATTCACTGCATCTCTTTGCCTCGTTGGATAAGGGTTGGAAAAAAATATTCCAAAAACAGCGTCAGGACGGCGATGACATGCCGATGATTTCGCGAAACGGCACTAACAACGGCGCGTGGTTTCATTCGAAACATCTGTGGGTCCAGAATGAAGATACCGATAAATTAAAAAATCTGGTTGATGGTAAATCGTTCGATGAATTACTCGAAGCACAAGGTCCTCAACCCAAGTCTCCCAATGCCGCTCTGAAAACGATCAAAGTCAACCCCGGTTTTCATGTAGAGCTTGTTGCAGCAGAGCCGCTGGTAAAAGATCCAGTCGCCTTTGATTGGGGCCCGGATGGAAAACTGTGGGTGGCGGAGATGGCCGACTATCCATTGGGCGTTGATGAGAAAGGGGAGTTTGCGGGCCGCGTGCGTTTTTTGGAAGATACGAATGGTGATGGGACCTATGATAAATCAACCCTGTTTTTAGAGAAACTGGGTTACCCTACCGGAGTGATGGCCTGGAAAAAAGGAGTCATTGTGACTACCGCGCCCGAAGTTTTTTATGCAGAAGATACGAACGGCGATGGCAAGGCGGATAAACAGGAATCGCTCTTTACAGGATTTGGAGAAGGCAATCAACAACATCGAGTCAATGGCTTGCGCTGGGGACTTGATAACTGGGTATATCTGGCGAATGGAGATTCCGGCGGAGAACTGGTGTCTGTCAAATCAAAACAGAAGCTAAAATTTGGACGTCGCGATCTACGCATCAGACCTGATACTGGTTTAATGGATCCTCAATCGGGTCAAACCCAGTTTGGTCGGGAACGAGACGACTGGGGGAACTGGTTCGGCAGTAATAATAGTGACCCCGGTTTTCATTATGCGCTGGCTGACCATTATCTGCGCAGAAATAAAGATCTCATTACACCGAATGCGAAAGTTCAAGTTTCGATACGACCCGGTGCTTCGACGATTTTTCCAGTCAGTCGTACACAAAAGAGATTTAATGATTTCAATAAAGTAAACCGTATTACGTCTGCCTGTGGGCTGTGCTTTTATCGCGATCATTTACTGGGACAGGAGTTTGTGGGGAATTCCTTTATTTGTGAACCGGTGCATAATCTAGTACATCGAGAAATTGTTTCTCCCAAGGGAACGACATTTACCAGCCGTCGCGCAGAGGGCGAGCAAAACTCCGAGTTCATGGCTTCAGCAGATAACTGGTTCCGCCCGACGATGGCACGCACGGGCCCCGATGGTGGCTTATGGGTAGCAGACATGTATCGCCATGTGATTGAACACCCCCAGTGGATTCCGAAAGCCATGCAGGAAAAACTCGATCTACGTGCGGGGAAAGAGCAGGGCAGGATCTATCGAGTCGTGCGTGACAAGACTCCGCTCCGCCCGATTCCAAAGCTCAATCAGCTTACCCACACAGAACTGGTTCAAATTCTGGAAAGTCCGAATGGCACCTTACGGGACATGGCACATCAACTCCTGGTCACAAGAAAAGATACAGCCGTCGTTCCAGAATTAACGAAAATGGTCCAACAGGGAAAATCTGCCACAGCACGCCTGCATGCTTTGTGTGTTTTGGATGGCTTGGGTCAGGTTTCGAGTGAAACGGCATTGGTTTCTTTGAAAGATAAACATCCCGGAGTACGCCGACATGCGATTCGTATCAGTGAATCAATCGTGAATGAGTCCCCTGAAATCGGGCAGAAGTTATTGTCATTTGTCAGTGATCAAGACCCTCAAGTTCAAATCCAATTAGCGTATTCGCTTGGTGAGTGGAACAATCCACAAGCGGGCGTGGCTTTGGCTCGGATGGCGTTGCAAAACGATAGCGATCACTTTCTCCGCACAGCCATATTGAGTTCTGTAGGAAATAATCTGGATGCGTTTACCACAGCACTCTTTCAAGAATTGAATGGCAAACAGCCTCCCGAACAAATCTTTAATTCATTGGTTGCAATGGCTATCTCTGCGAAACGCCAGAATGCGTTAGCGCAAATTTATGAAGTCGTAGGGAAAGGGGCAAAGGAAGAATCAGTCGAGGCATGGAAGTTTCGGGCCGTCTCCACTTTACTCAATTCGTTAGGACGTCGAAATCAGACACTTCCCCAATATTATCAAAAATCAAATCAGCGATTACGATCAGCCTTGGATCAACTAAAGCCGTTATTTCATCAGGCGCGAGCGTTAGCCAACGCTGAGACTGCTTCAGTTGAAAATCGAAAAATGGCCATGCTCCTGTTAGGTCGTGGATTTGATCAACAGGATCAAGATATCGAACTTCTGGCTGAGATGCTCTCGCCGCGAAATTCACGCCAACTCCAAAGTGCGGCTGTGAAAGCACTGACTCAGTTTGGAAATCAGCGAACGCCTCAGATGTTGCTGGAACGCTGGAAAAGTTTTGGGCCTGAATTACGTGCAGAAGTTTTGAAAGCGTTGCTAAGCCGTTCTGCATGGGTGAAAATGGTTCTAAATGGGATCGAACAAAAAACGATCCTGGCTTCCGAAATTGATGTCTCCAGTAGACAGGTCTTGCTCAATCACAAAGATAAACTGCTACGCAAGCAAGCAGAAAAATTACTGGCATCCTCAATCAACACCAATCGTGCAAAAGTGATCGAAAAATATTCTTCCGTATCTACAATCAAAGGCAACGTTGAAGCGGGACACAAAATATTCATCAAACGATGTTCGATTTGTCATCAACTGAATCAAGAAGGTAAACCGATTGGTCCAGATCTGTCTGCTTTGACAGATAAATCAACGACGGCATTATTAACGGCAATTCTCGATCCGAACCGGGCGATCGAAAGTAAATACCTCAGCTATCTTGCTGTGACTGTGAATGGCCTGACCTATAATGGATTGCTCGCTACCGAGAGCGGGGAGAGTATCACACTCATTCAAAACGATGGTAAGCCTGTTACTTTACTTCGCAATGAGCTTGAAGAACTACAGAGTACCGGCAAGTCGTTGATGCCCGAGGGCCTGGAAAAAGATATGCCCCCTCAAGATTTTGCTGACATCATTGCCTACTTGAATACGGCCAAACTACCGCGTAAAACATTTGCCGGCAATCAACCTGCCATTGTCCAGCCGGAAGCCCTTCGAGGGGATTATTTTCTGATTCCTCAAATTGCCGAGATTTATGGTGCGTCACTTAAATTTGAAAATAAGTACAAGAATCTAGGGTACTGGCAAAGTGAAAACGATCGTGCAGCATGGACACTTAACGTCCCGAAGGGGGGTAAATATGATGTTTATCTGGAATTCGCCTGTCCCCCGGGGACGGCGGGTAATCACCTGTTGTTGGAAGTGGAAGGCCAGCGACTCTCCTGGACGGTTCCCAGTACGGGGAGTTGGGACGTTTATCAAAGTCGAAAAATTGGAACCATCGAATTACCTTCTGGGAAAGCGCAATTGGCAATCCGCAGTGATGGAAAAATCCGAAATGCCCTGTTTGATTTGAAAACGGTGAGATTACGCGTTTCCAATCAATAACCGATTCTGTGGGGTCATGGAGAGAGCCTGCGCTGGGAGATCGGCTTCAGCTGAATTCATTTTGATCCCCGTTTCAATGCTGAGACTGATTTCACGACCGCACCAGGGCATGCACTTCGGTTTAACGGGATTATTCTGAATTTAACTTCTCCGCACGGGTTGCCATCGACGTGGCAAAGCGAAAGTAGATTTCGAATTTTTCATTAAAAAACAAGTGTTAACGCCAACATTTTCTCGTTAACAGGTGTAATGAAGCCTGGGGCCAACTGCAGAATCAATTTCCAATCGTTTTTTTCAGGAATAATCGATCGAGTTGAAAAGAAATCGATTGCCTAAATTATTTTATGACCGATGATTCTGTATAGTGATTCCTGTATATGTGGTCTATGTCAAGTCTCCCTATTAAATGGTTGTGAATCCAATTTGCTGAAGAGGCAATGCCTGCCCGTTTTAGCTTACTGATGCAATCGAATAGACAGTCGTTCTGAGGAAACAATCCCGTGTCAGACAAAGGTTCTGAAAATCAAAGAGGAGAGGAAGAAACGGTCGACGAATTTCCTCCGATTGACGTCAACGAGATTGATAAAACGGTGATCGGGGTCGATAGTGCCACTGGTGAATCTGATGCGCAGTCTTCGGGTCCCTCTGCAGAAAAAACGGCAGCCTGGATTGGCCGCGTATTAGGGAAATACCAGATCACAGGACTGCTTGGTCAGGGAGGTATGGGCGTTGTCTATCAGGCGCATGACTCCACCATTGAACGCGATGTTGCGGTGAAATTGTTACCTGCAGAATTGGCTTCCGACAAAAGTGTGTTGGATCGTTTTCTGGCTGAAGCGAAGGCCGCGGGTCGGTTAGCTCATCCGCATGTCGTTTCGATTCACGAGATTGGTCAGCATGACGAAATTTATTTTATCGTAATGGAATTAATGCCCGGGGGAAGTGCAGACGATCATCTTGAGAAAATCGGTTCCTATTCTCCTCGGGAAGCGACACAGGTCATTGCCGATGCTTGTGAAGGGTTGGGGGTAGCACATTCTTCGGGACTCATTCACCGGGATATCAAACCTGCGAATTTATTGCAGTCGAAACATGGTACAATCAAAGTGGCAGACTTTGGTTTGGCTAAAGGGGTGATTAAGCAGTCACAGCAACTGACTCAAGACGGGCAGCTACTTGGGACACCTTACTTTATGAGCCCTGAGCAGTGTGCATCAAAGCCCGTTGATAACCGCAGTGATATTTATTCTATGGGGGGGACGTACTACACACTGCTTACCGGGGAACATCCTTATGATAGTGCGGGTAGCATCGTGCAAATTATGTATGCACACTGCCATTCAGAGGTACTCGACCCCCGCGATATCAATTCCGAGATTCCAGAGCAGTGTGCTGAAATCATTAAAAAGGCGATGGCAAAAAATCCTGATGATCGGTATCAGACTGCCGAGGAAATGCTGATCGATTTAAAAGCCATAATCGCCGAATCCCCAAAAGATCATGCTAATAGTCGTCTCTCCGAAGATCACAATCGTAACCATAAACAACGTTCCGCAAATCAACGCTGGCGAGTATTTCCCGTGATTTTACTCCTGTTGGCTGGAGTTTCCTTCTTTATATGGAATCAAAAAAGACAGCATGGTTCTGCAGAAAAGCTTCCACAACATGTTCAGGCTCAGGAACTGGCGCAAGGGATTACCTCTGACAAAATTATCTTAGGTACGACAACTGCTTTGTCAGGGTCCAATAAAGAAT
>NZ_CALEMX010000240.1 GCF_937910335.1 uncultured Gimesia sp.
GGTGCGTTAAGCGCTCTCATTGTAAATCTGAATGTTGGCTGTCTTTTTGTGAAGCAGATAAGCTTTCCAGAGATAAGAAACCGCTTGTAAGTGATTTCCCTTCAATCCTTGAACAATCCCCAGATTTCCCCAGTCTGCAGCCTGAGCATCTAAACTTCCATACAGAATTTCCCGACTGAGGGAAATATTCAATAGTTGTTCAGCCAGCTGATAGTCCTGCTGGAGGATGGCATCGTTGGCTCGTCCTGTCAGATCGCAGGCTGCGTCATCTGATAGATGTTCTACTTCTTGTTCCAGAGTCAGGTGGTTCGCTGATCGCAGATCCCCCCAGGCGATAGAATATTGCTGAAATTGAGCCGCCAATTCGAAGTATCGTAAATTGCGATACGCGATGGCAAGGTTGTGGCAGGCAACGGACCGCAAATCGCTTAGCTCTTGCTGATGGGCATAATCAAGGACGAAGGAGAGCTGTTCGATTGCCTCCGAAGCGTATCCTGTTTTCAGTAAAAACTGACCAAAATACAGACATCGTTCCCATTCTGCAGCCTGGATTTCCGCTGCATGAAACAAGGCACGCGCTTCTCCTCTTTTTCCTTCGGAACTTAATTTGTATGCCCTGTGCAGGATCTCAGAGAATGCAGTTTGCTCTTTTGGTTGGGAACTGGGAATAAATGACTCAGACACATCAAACTCCTCTCGTTGTCTTATCTCAATGAATGGTAGACGAACAAATTGAGAGAGAGTGAGTGAGTGACAAAAGGGTCGAATGAATCGAGGATGAGAGGTCCTTGCCCCCGAATGAGAACTTCGAGGAGGTCGTTAGTATTTGATTGTGCCAATATTACCTATTTTAACATTTGTGTCAATTGTGAAACCCAAATATTTGGCCAGATATTTGGAAAGATGATTTTGAAATAGTAGAGACTTCATCGTTTGAAGGGTGAAAAGCCAATGACGTTCTTTTGCCGTCTGATCTCTGCGCCTGCTGCCATATTGGCAGCAGGATTGAAGCCTGATAAGACTGACCGGCAGGAAAGTCGATGTAATTTAACTCAGATCAAAGATTGTAAGTGATTTATGTAATAATAGTTATGACTTAATGCAGAAATAGGCACGGCGTTCGCAACTAGAGACGAGCACGCTTGGGTCTCGAATACAGGTCTGAGTTACAGTTGCGTTGTCGTGGTTAGGTGTCTACTCGCCGCCACAGATCATAAATATTATCGATGTGAAGATATTTGAGTCAAAAAATCAAAGAATTCTAGGAGATCCCAATGGCGAAGAAGGCTGCCAAAGCAAAAAAAGGCGCCCGGATTGTCCCTCTTGGTGACAAAGTCGTTCTGAAAAGAGAAGTTGCTGAATCAACCACTGCTGGTGGAATTGTTTTACCAGACAGCGCGCAGGACAAGCCACAACGTGGTGAAGTTGTTGCCGTGGGAGATGGGCACGTCAAATCTGATGGAACCAAGCTTCCCTTGACCGTCAAAGAAGGGGATCGCGTGATTTTCAGCCCTTATGGCGGGGACGAAATCAAAATCGGCGGAGAAGAATATTTGTTGCTTCGCGAAAGTGACATTTTGGCAACTTATTAGGTTGTCACATTTTGTACTTATGTAGTGACGGTCCGTTCAAGATTCGGGCCTGTTGCTCTTTTTCTTTCAAACAAATTTCATACTGCGTACATGGAGATATAGTGAAATGGCAAAAATGATTGCCTTCGATCAAGAAGCTCAAGAAGCAATGCGACGCGGCATCAGCAAGTTGGCCAAAGCGGTTCGTGTAACCCTCGGACCAAAAGGCCGCAATGTCATTATTGAAAAAAGCTTTGGCTCACCTACTGTAACAAAAGACGGTGTTTCTGTTGCTCGTGAAATCGAACTCTCTGATAAGTTTGAAGACATGGGCGCTCGCATGGTTCGTGAAGTAGCCAGCAAAACGTCAGATGTTGCCGGTGATGGAACGACCACTGCTACAATTATGGCAGAAGCAATCTACAATGAAGGTTTGAAGTCGGTTGTTGCCGGTGTCAGCCCGATTGCGATGAAGCGAGGCATGGATCAGGCTGTCGAGGATATTGTCGAAAAACTTCGCAAGATGTCCATCGAATGCAAAAACAAAAAAGCGATTTCGCAAGTTGGTAAAGTTGCCTCCAATGGTGACGAAGAAATCGGCAAGATTCTGGCAGATGCCATGGATCAAGTAGGCAAAGATGGTGTGATCACTGTTGAAGAAGGTCAAAGCCTGCAAACCAGTTTTGAAGTTGTAGAAGGCATGCAGTTTGACCGTGGTTATCTCTCACCTTACTTCGTGACTGATCCACAAAGCATGGCCTGTGATCTGGAAGATGCTTATGTTCTGGTTCACGAAAAGAAGATTTCCAACATTAAGGATCTGGTACCAGTACTTGAAAAAGTAGTCAACGCCGGCAAACCTTTGTTGATCATTGCAGAAGATATCGAAGGTGAAGCCCTTTCGACTCTCGTAATCAATAAGCTGCGTGGCACATTCCGCGTTTGTGCTGTGAAAGCCCCCGGTTATGGAGATCGTCGTAAAGCAATGCTGCAGGACATCGCCATTATGGTCGGTGGCCAGGCGATCTTTGAAGATCTTGGAATTCAGCTGGAAAATCTTCAGCTTTCCGATTTGGGAGTAGCCAAGAAAGTTTCTGTCGATAAAGACAATACCACGATTATTGAAGGTGGCGGTAAGACCGGCGAAATCAAATCTCGTATCCAACAGATTCGTCGTGAACTGGATAATTCGAGTAGCGATTACGATAAAGAAAAACTGGAAGAACGGATTGCAAAACTTTCCGGCGGTGTTGCTCAGATTAACGTCGGTGCAGCCACTGAAAGTGAAATGAAAGAAAAGAAGGCACGTGTAGAAGATGCATTGCACGCAGTTCGTGCTGCTGTTGCAGAAGGAATTCTTCCTGGTGGCGGCGTGGCTTTGCTGCGTTGTTCACGAGACTGCAAGCCTAGCGGACTTTCACTGGAAGAAAAAGTAGGTTACGAAATTATCCTACGGGCCTGTCGTGCTCCATTGACTTCCATTGCAAGTAACGCTGGCGATGATGGCAGCGTGGTGTGTGAAAAGGTTTCGGAGCTGGAAGGAAACATGGGCTACAATGCCGCCACTTCCAAATACGAAGATCTGGTCAAGTCCGGGATTATTGACCCGACTCGTGTGACGCGATCTGCTTTGCAGAACTCTGCCAGTGTCTCTACCTTGCTTTTGACCAGCGATGCTCTGATCGCTGAACAATCCAAGGATGACCATGCCGACGACCTGCACTAAGCCAGGTTTCGTTCTGTTTTAATAGATTTGAAAGCACCCGACAGTTTTTCTGCCGGGTGCTTTTCGTTTAGCTCAGATTCGCGTTTGCAGTAACCTGTAAACGGCGGACTGGACCAGATCCAGCAGATGTCTGACGGTCCCGATTTTATGGGATGCGCTCCCGGGTGCATCCATTTTAACCAAAGCGGCTTCTCTCCTATTCTACTCGATCCAAATGGCTCTGAAGTCGCTACAATAAACCTGGACACAGGCTAGAATGTTAGAATGTGCGCATTGCAGACCAGAACTGATAATAGTACCATTTGCATCAATCGCAGAGATCCTCAACTAAAATATTGAATCCTTCAATTCCCAGATTGGTAGAATTTCGTGGCAAGAGAAAAAGTAGTTTTGGCATACAGTGGTGGCCTGGATACTTCGGTGGCCGTCAAGTGGATCAATGAAAAATATGATATGGATGTGATCACTTATACCTGTGATCTCGGCCAGGGTCGCGATGTGGACGGTATCAAGGAAAAAGCGATCAAAACCGGTGCCGTCGAGGCAGTCATCGAAGACACAAAAAATATGTTTGTCGACTTTTTCGTCTGGCCTTCCCTGATGGCGGGAACCATGTATGAAGGCAAGTACCCACTTGCGACGGCACTCGGACGACCATTGATTGCACACCGTATGGTGGAAGTGGCTAAGGAATATGGTGCGACTGCTGTTGCACATGGCTGTACCGGCAAAGGAAACGATCAGGTCCGCTTTGATGTATCGTTTCAGACTTTGGCCCCGCAGCTGAAAATTATCGCACCGGTGCGTGAATGGCGCTGGACGCGTACGGAAGAACTGCAATATGCCAAAGAACATGGCATTGAGGTCGAAGCCACAAAAGAGAGCATTTTCAGTATCGATCAGAATTTGTGGGGACGTTCCGTAGAGGCAGGAGTTTTGGAAGATCCCTGGGTAGCACCTCCTAAGGAAGCCTACCAATGGACGCTTTCACCAGAGGATGCGCCCAATCAACCTCTCGAGCTGACGATAGAATTCGAGCAAGGGCGTCCGATTGCCATTGACGGAGAGAATATGGATGGAGCCGATTTGATTCTGTACTTGAATAAAATCGGTGGAGAAAATGGCATTGGTCGCATCGACCATGTCGAAAATCGTCTTGTGGGAATCAAGAGTCGTGAGATTTACGAAGCTCCGGCAGCAATGATCTTGCATAACGCACACCGCGAACTGGAATACCTGACTTTAAGCCGACAGGCCTTGCGATTCAAAACATTCATCAGTCAAACTTGCAGCGATATCATTTATGATGGTCTCTGGTATAGCTCATTTCATCAGGACCTGATGGGTTTTGTAGAAAAGAATCAGCGTTTTGTCTCTGGAACCGTACGAGTATCTTTATATAAAGGCAATCATACGGTGACTGGTTTGAAAAGTGAGCATAGTCTTTACAGTCCTGAGTTGGCAACTTATGAGGAAGGGGATGAATTCCCTCATGAGACGGCCCTTGGTTTCATCAGGATTCATGGACTGGCGCAACAAACTCAAGCGCGTCAACAGTTATTGAAAGGGGAGCCCAGTTCCAAACCGACTCGAATTATGCCTCCCAGTAAATCAGAAGATTCCAAATAGACTATGATCAACCCGAATTCGGGTGAACCTTAAATTAATGTGGTCGCGTGATGGATCAATCGACACAAAAAGGGCGAACCATTGCAATCGGTGATATTCACGGTTGCGATATTGCATTGGGGACGATTCTCTATCATCTCGAACTGTCACGGAATGATACGTTTATCTGTCTCGGCGATGCCGTAGATCGAGGACCTGGTACAAAGCATGTAATTGAAATGCTGCTCGATCTAAGGGCGACCTGCAAGTTAGTCTTCATCAAAGGCAATCATGAAGAGATGATGCTGGATGGCCTCCAAGGTGGTCATTGGGAATCGACGTGGCTACAGCATGGCGGCAAAGAAGCCCTCGATTCTTATGGTGGTCGCTATGACCAGATTTCCGAAGAGCATCGTATCTTTATGGAGAACGCTGTCGACTATTATGAGACGGAATCCGACATCTTCGTCCACGCGACTGCGGTTCCCGGTACTCCTATGGAAGAACTCACTGTGCAGGAATTACGGTGGGATCGGATTACAGGCGAAGAAGAGCCTGATCCATCGGGGCGTCGTATCATTTGCGGTCATACCGCCCAGAAATCAGGCAAGCCGCTGGTCTTTGAAGGTTGGGCTTGTCTCGACACGTCCGCTTATCGTGGGAATTATTTAACGGCCATCGATGTAAAAACCAATGAAATCTTCCAGGCCAAACAGAGCTCAAAATATCGTACAGGAAAAACTCTGGAACAATATCTGGTGAAATAGAGTTTCTGAAAAGCGAACACTCTGATGAAAACGTGGTCAGTCTGCCAGATGCATCACAACCATTTTCTCTTCACTCATTTCATGGATGGCGTATTTGGGGCCTTCTTTACCGGTTCCGCTGTATTTCAAACCGCCATAAGGCATGGCATCAGCGCGCCATTGACTGGACCAGTTGATGTGGATATTTCCGCTGTCTACTTTGCGGGCAAATTTCATGGCCTGGTCAATGTCCTGTGTAAAGATGCCAGCAGAGAGTCCGTAGATCGTATCATTGGCCATTGCGATCGCGTCATTCACATTGTCAAAGTAAGATAACGCGACCGCTGGTCCGAAGATCTCATCTTTGACGACCAGCATGTCGGGTTCGGTTTCGTCCAGAATCGTGGGTGTATAGAGGGCTCCCTTACGTTGTCCTCCACAGACCAGGCGGGCACCCTGATCGATTGCTTCATTGACCCATTGTTCAACGCGTGTGGCATCGGACTCTCGCACCATTGGGCCGACTTTAGTCGACTCGTTTAACTGGTCTCCTGTTGTCAGCGCTTCTACTTTTGATTTTAACAGATCCACAAAATCCGTTTTGATCGCGGAGGACGTGAGAATCCGTTGTGCAGAAATACAAACCTGACCGGCGTTCGCATAGCCGGCCATTGTGATGGCTGTTGCCGCCTTCTCGAGGTCAGCATCATCCATAATGACCACGGGGCTGTTACTGCCCAGCTCCATTGTGACTCGCTTCATACCAGCCATTTCACAGATTTGAGTTCCCACTTCATAGCTGCCTGTGAAACTGATTTTACGGATTCTGGTGTCCGTACAGATCGCTTGGCCGATTTCTCCTCCCGGTCCGGTGATGCAGGCGATGGCTTCGGCAGGTAGACCGGCTTCCAGCAGGATTTCCGTGAGTTTCAATGCAGAGAGCGGAGTATCGCTGGCCGGTTTAATTAAGATTGCATTACCGGCGGCTATTGCGGGTCCGACTTTGTGGCAGACAAGGTTTAAAGGAAAGTTGAATGGTGTGATGGCGGCGACAATCCCACAGGGAACGCGGAGTGTAAATCCCAGCTTATTCTGTCCCCCGGCATTTCCTTCCAGGGGAATCATTTCTCCCGTCATGCGGCGGGCTTCTTCGCCGGAAAGTCGTATGACTTCCGCACTGCGAACTGCTTCTACCTGACTTTCGCCCAGAATTTTTCCGACTTCCAGACTGATGGTACGGGCAAGTTCATCCTTGCGCTGCAGCATCAGCTCGGAGGCTTTCTGTAAAATCTGACTGCGATCATAGGCAGTCATGGCCTTCATGATGCGAGCTCCCTGCTCCAGAACGGTGACAGCTCTAGCGATATCTTCCTGACTGCCCTGGGGAACAGTATCTATGACCGATAGATCAAAAGGGTTTGTAACATTGATCGTCTGGTTTGTATCCTGCCATTCACCCGCGCAAAACATTTTCATTATCATGGAAACCTTGTGGAAAGAAGTTGCTGACAAAATCGGTTTTATCAATCAATTTTAGAATAGACGTGAGAAGGGAATCTGACAACCCAGTGAAAGATTCGAATTTGCTTTTGTAGAGGAGAAATCTCTTAAACCGATTGAAATCAGGATGTTAAGCGGCTGATTTTTGGACAAAGATTGCTATTGGCTTCCAGACGCGAATCTGCTAAAAAACACCTGCATTTCATGGAAAAATTCCTTTTCCCGAAACACATCTCTCAAGTACTCCGTTGAATCAGAGATTTTTTCAGCGGTTGCGTTCTCTCACTCATCTTACATTTTCAAATAGGCGGATCTGATCATGGCCAACCTTCGTTGTATGGCGCCGTGGATGGTATGTGGCATTGCGGTGATCCTGCTGAGCTCAGCATGTGAAACTCTACCTGAATGGGGCTCAAACGGGATGTCGATTCCGCATGAGGCCAAGAAAGTAAAATCGAACCCGGCAGAAAGCTATCGGACGCGGTTTCAAACCAACAGAGATCCCAAGGCTTTGGATTGGATTCTCACAAATCGTCTGTATTCCGGTATGTCGCGCAGCAGTGTCGAGAAAGAGATCGGCGAAGAAGGTGAGTTTCAAGAGGCTTCCAAATGGCTCAAAGCAACTGGAGGAACTTTTCGTACCTCTGATACAGCTTACAAATGGGGTCCTGACGCAAGTGGACGCAGTGTCTATCTCATTTTCCGCGAAGGTATACTCGTCAATTTTAATCCGGAAGACTTTGAATTGGGCGAATCCTAGTCTGACCTGATTCATTGAACTTGAATCAAGTCCTTTTCTTTTTCACGGTTCAATCGCAATTGACCACAGGCTGCGTCAATGTCATCCCCTTTTCGTTTTCGAACGGTCACGTTGACACCCCCTTTTGCGAGTGTCATAAAGAAGCGGTCGACATCGGCCGTCGAAGGGCTTTGGTAGCCTGTTTCTTCGACTCCGTTCGCTGGAATTAAATTCACATGCGCATTGCGGTGCTTTAGCAGACCAGCCAGCTCGTGCGCTTGTGCCGGACTGTCGTTGACCCCTGCCAGTAAGATATATTCGTAAGTGACGCGTCTACCGGTCGTCACATAGTAATAATCTGTGGCATCCATGATTTTTTGAATGCCGATTTTATTGTTCGTGGGAACAATTTGATCTCGTAATTTATCATTGGGTGCATGTAGCGAAACAGCGAGAATGTACGACT
>NZ_CALEMX010000241.1 GCF_937910335.1 uncultured Gimesia sp.
GAGTGAACCGCATCAGTTCATGTTACACACAGGAACGGTTTTTTCCGGACTGGAAGATGGGATTCTATAATTTAGAAGAGATTGCCGATCTCGATTTCTTCAAACTGCGATCTTGCCTTAAAACATTTCAGGATATCAATTCAATTGAAGATAAGAAAAACCTCGCAAAGTATGCATTACAAATCTTTATTGAGCTCAAAGCAAATCCACAAGTACTTCAAACGAATTGATCGCGGGCTTTTCAAATAGATTCTTGGCGGTATTTAAAAAACGCCTCAAGGAATATTTCCCTGAGGCATTTTTTACATCAATACTGTATCACATCAAGTTGAATCTCTTCAATCTAGTGATTATTAACGGTAATTCCAGTCCAGTCGTCGGTGCGGAAAGGCGTTAGTGGGAGACCTTCTTTATTCTGAACATTCAGGATGGGGTTGTCGGCCCAGCCATAACGGACAGATGCTGGTTTCGCGACTGCATCGCTCCAGACTTCGATTTTGTCCTTGCCAAGGAGCTTTGCGTTGGCATGTACAAACTTCTTGTCCGCACCCGCAATCGTAAAACCGATGGGGGTATTGACGTCGAATAAATCCAATCCGCCGCCTACATGATCAAAGGTGAGGATGGCTTTATTGCCTTTGACTTCCATTGATTTGTACTGCGGGCTGTGATGCACAACCTTCACACCATAATCTTTAGCCAGCGCCCAACGCGCCAGTCGTTTTCCAACATCCAGCTTATTTTTGGGGTGAATGTCAACCGCTTCACCCAGATCGATAATAACGGCTTCTCCCGTATTGGGGAGTTTGCTCATGGTCATCGTCTGTGCTTCGCGGAGTTCGGCCCAGTCACTGTCAGCAGGTTCTGATTTTTCAGCACGGAAGTCAGCAAGCTGTACCCAGTAGAAGGGGAAATCACCCTGTTTCCACTCATCGCGCCAGTTCTGGATCATAAATGGGAAGAGTTTACGGTATTGGTACGCACGGCTGGCATTTGATTCACCCTGGTACCAGATGGCGCCTTTGATGCCATATCCAATAGTAGGGTGAAGCACGCCGTTATAAATATTGGAAGGTCGGTGATTACCAGTCAGTGGATTACGTGGTGGACGTGGACGCCGTGGTGCTGGTTTGCCAGCAACTTTGGCTGCTTTTACAGCGGCGTTCCATTTTTCCATCTGATTTTTGTATCGCTCCATCGATTTTTCGTGATCATAAGTTTTTTCAGTCAGCTCCCAGCGTTCCATCAGTCCTTTGAAAGCGGGTTCTTCTTCCAGGCGCTTGCGATTGACCCAGGCTTCTGCAGAAGACCCCCCCCAGGCATTATCAATCAAGCCGATAGGTACGTTTAAGGTCTGATATAGTTGTCGTCCGAAGAAATAGCCGACACCAGAAAAATTGGCAACCGTCTTGGGGGTACAAGCTTCCCATTGACCATTGAAATCGTCTTGAGGTTCCTGTGTTCCCACCTGTGGTACCGATATCAATCGGATTTTCGGGTAGTTGGCTGTCATGATTTCCAGGTCGGCATCAGTGGAAGAAGCCACGGTCCAAGCCATATTTGACTGACCGGAGCAGATCCAGACTTCGCCTGAGAGCACATCTTTCAGCGTGATGGCTTCTTTACCTTTGATGGTAATTTCGTAAGGACCACCGACTTTCAGGGGATCAATTTTGACTATCCACTTTCCTTTTGCGTCGGCAGTCGTGCTGTGAGACTGTCCGTCGACAGAAACGGTAATTTTTTCTCCAGGGTCAGCCCAACCCCAAAGTGGATTTTTCTGTCCTTGCTGCAGGACCATGTGATCGCCGATAATGGCAGGAAGTTTGATTTTTGCTTGTGCCTGGTTTACATTAAAGGCATTCAATGCTACCAGTATGAGTAGAGCCACTGCTAGTGGTCTAGGGGAGGGACGATTCATGTGTTGTTCCTTGCAGGATGAGTAGAATAGTGAAGACTTATCAATCAGGGTATTCTGCTATAGCTTGATCTTAGTGCGCTAAATTTTCAAGCGATACCTCTCTAATCGTTGGATCAAATCTTTTTTTCATTTGTTCTAAATTGTTATGGTGATTCATGAAACGGCTATTGTGTCTACTTCTTTCATTGGCAAGTTGTGCTTTTTCGTTTACTTCTGTGCAGGCAGAAAATGATAAGCCTGATGAGAAACGTTACGTCATCATTCACGCCGACGATGCAGGCATGTCACATTCAGTGAATCTCGCCACGATTGAAGGCATGGAAAAAGGAATCGTTTCATCGGCGAGTATTATGGTTCCCTGTCCGTGGTTTAAAGAATTTGCTGACTATGCAAAAAATCATCCCGAAGGGGATTATGGGATTCATCTCACACTTAATTCCGAATGGAAAAATTATCGCTGGGGTCCTGTCACCTCGCGTGATCAGGTTCCCAGTTTAGTGGATGGCGAAAATTACCTCTGGGACAATGTCGGGCAGGTTATGGCGCATGTGAATGTAAAAGATGCGGAAAAAGAGTTGCGCGCTCAAATAAAGCGTGCTAGAAAATTTGGTGTACCTCTAACGCATCTGGATACACATATGGGAGCCGTGGTCAGTCGTCCTGATTTACTCGAAATGTATGTCAATCTGGGAATTGAATACGAGTTGCCGGTGTTGTTTGTGGCAAACCTGGATCCGAAGAAATATGGTTTGATCGCGGAGAAAGCAAAAGAACTGAAAGCCGTTCTGAAAAAAAATGGATTGCCCGTACTCGATGAGCTGGTCCAATTCTACGGAGAACGTGATTATGAGAAGCGAAAAAATACTTATTTGCAAACGTTGCGCACTCTCAAGCCGGGTGTAACGCAGATCATTATTCACTGCGGATTCGACAATCAGGAACTTCAAAATATTACGAATAGTTCTTCCAGACGAGATGGAGACCGCCGTGTGTTTACCGATCCGCTGGTCATCAAGGAAGTCAAAGAGCAGGGCATTGAGGTGATTACCTGGAGAAAATTCCACGCAATGGCCCGCAAGAAAGTGGCTGCGGCTGAATAACGGGTCTTGAATCAATCATTGTGTTCGATTTGTTTCAGCCAACCTTCCAGGGAAAAAGCGGGGTCGCCCTGTTCCTCTGGTTTAAGACACTTCAGTTTCTCCCGATTCAAATACGAAAGTTGAAAATCGACGAGTGTTGCTCCCCGTTGATGCAATTGGGTTCCATACAACCGTTCGAGTTGAATCTGGTTCAAATCACACCAGCGGCCTGAGTTGATTGTAGGGAGCTTCTGAATCTGTCGTTTCGAGAGCAGGGGAGTGCCAAGGTGTTGGTGAATCCACAGCAGGGCATCCTTGTGGATCATGTAAGGTCGGTGGCCTCCCTGAGATTCGAACCAGGCATGCACTTTTCCTGATGCACCCTGCGAATCGTAGATTTTAGCTGCTTTGGTAACAGCTGTCCGCGTATTTCGCCAGGCAGTGCCATCATCGTCTGAATCGATGATCCAATCGGCATCGCCGTTCATGACCATTACAGCGCAATTTGGGGCAGCCAGCGAGAGGAATTCCTCCCAGGTGCAGAGTTCTCTCAGTTTTTGATTGGGAACTTTCGTACAATATTTACTGCGGAGTGTAACGTTACTGTAAGCCCAGCCTGAAACAATCGCCAGTTTGAGTCGTGGCTCTAAAGCAGCCATCCAACTGGCAACGGCGCCCCCCAGTGAGTTCCCTGCTACGCCAATTCTGGATTGGTCAACATCATCTCTCTGGCATAAAAAATCGATGCCGCGCATGGTATCAAATACCAGTTTTCCCATGATGGGACGATTCGCTGCGAGTGCCCTTTCGTGGACCGCTTTCGGATCGTGGGCTCGTGTGCCAAGTCTGCCTTTGATGTTCCGTTCTTCTTCACCAAGTGGATCAATGGCCAGGCAGATGAGACCTGCCCTGGCATATGCTAAGGCGGCGTAATTGTATTGCCACTGGCTTTTACTGCCTCCATGTCCGTAGGTCAGGATCATTGCGGGAGCGGGTTTTGTCAGAGATTTCGGACGATAAAGAACTGCAGGGATTTTCGAACCTGGTTCGCTGGTAAAAACCCACTTTTCGATAACCGTGCCGTCGATTTCCAGTTCGCCTCGCTTTTCACTCTTGAGTGCAACGTTCGTTGAGGGGATACCCATCGTTTTTTTCAATTTCTGCCTGGTTTGGTTTTTCCAGTTTGTAAATTCAGCGGGTTTCTTTTGAGTGGATGAGGCCGTTTTCGATTGAGGACCATTCCAGTTAGCTGTGTTGATTGCGAAATATTTATTTACAAAAGGTGGTTTTTTACGGCTGGCATACCAGATACGAAAGCTCCCGTCTGGAAACGCCATGACTGATTGACTGGTGACATAGTGTGATTCCCAGGGACGCTCAGGGGCCGGTTTGAATACGGGGTTGGCAGGATGTCGATACCATTTGAGTCCATCAATACTAACGGCGAATCCCAGTGCCGTCGTGTTTTTGCGACCTGTCCAGTAACTCCCATACCACATTAGATAGACATCATCTATTTTCAGCACAGTGGGGTAGAATAAACGCCCTGATTCCCATTCCTGATCGATTTCCAAAACAGGATCGGTAGTGACACGCCATTTTTTTCCATCCAGGCTGGATGCATGTTTGATGCACCAGTGCTTTTTTGAGACATCAGTAAACCACATCTGATAAGTGCGGCCCGTTTTCAGAATTGTTGGAGCATAGACATGATTCAGCTCGGCCGGACTGGGAGCTGT
>NZ_CALEMX010000242.1 GCF_937910335.1 uncultured Gimesia sp.
ATTTCACGTTGAGTCTACTAATCCGCTATGTGTGGCATCTCTCCCGAAAAGAATTTCTCAAGAAAAATCTGATCTATCTCACAATTTCCGGTTTATGGTTGCTTACCATTTTGGTTATTTTGATCTTTCATGACCTGATTCCCCAATCTCCTGGTCGGCTGGAATTGATTCTCGGTATCTCAGAATTCTGTGTCATCCTGAGAGGTCTCTATGAAACGATTATTTTAATTCGTCGCGTTTCATCCCGCGGCTGGAATCCTGCCTTAATTGTTGTCGGTTCCTTTCTGGTTTTGATTTCGATTGGAACAATCCTCCTGATGTTTCCCTCAGCTCGCGCACAAGATCCTGCTGCGACAACGACCCAGGGGGCTCCTTTTCTTGTCGCATTATTTACTTCCACAAGTGCCAGTTGTGTCACAGGATTGATCGTGGTCCCTACCGGGACTTACTGGAGCAGAACCGGTCACACCATTATTATGTTTCTGTTTCAAATTGGTGGCTTGGGAATTTTGACATTTGGTGCTTTCTTTGCCGCCGCTTTTGCGAAGACGATGCAAATCCGTGAGAGTGTCACATTCAGTGAGATGCTGGAATCTCATCAACGGGGAGGCGTGAGACGCTTGCTATTGGCGATTCTGGGAATCACCATCTTTACAGAACTCACTGGTGCTTTCTTTTTGTCAGGCCTCTGGCCAGAGCTTCCCTGGCATGATCGTATCTATCACAGTTTATTCCATTCGATCAGCGCCTACTGTAACGCAGGTTTCAGTTTGATGAATAATAATTTCATGGGCATGGGACATCATTGGCAAATCTCGATCGTCATGCCGGCCTTAATCATCATTGGTGGTCTTGGATTCGTAGTAAATTATAATTTTTTGCTGTATGGAATCACCCATTTCTCAAACATGACGGTGCGAAAACCGTTATTCAATCATCCTACTCAAAAAGTCAGGCTTACGATTTCGTCACGCCTTGTATTTCTGTCAACGATCTTTCTGCTGGTCGGAGGCACCCTTGGTCTCTATCTACTTGAGTCAATTCATCCGGAAAAAGACGTTTCTTCCTGGGAGTTATTAAATTCGGCCTGGTTCCAATCTGTTACATTCAGGACAGCGGGTTTTAACACTGTTGATTTAGGGGCCTATCAACCACAGTCGAAATTATTTGCCATTTTACTCATGTTTATCGGAGCATCTCCCGGCTCAACGGGGGGAGGTGTCAAAACGGTTGTCATCGCTCTGGCCTTACTTTCTGTCTGGTCTCTACTTAAAGGTAGAGATCGCGTAGAAATCATGGGGCGCACGATACCCCCTAACTTGATCAACCGTTCTTTAACTATTATTTCATTAGGTATGCTGGTCTTAATGTCTTCAACGCTGCTAGTTGTATTATTCGAAAACAGACAGGATATCTTTCTGGATCATTTGTTTGAAACGACTAGTGCCTTCGCCACAGTGGGAGTTAGCACGGGGATCACATCTGAGTTAACAACACCTTCGCAATGGGTCATCATCATTACGATGCTCATTGGAAGAGTAGGACCACTTACGGTTATGATTGCACTTTCTAATCGCGGACCTTCCTATAATTATAGATACCCAGAAGAAAGCATCCATTTAGGTTAAGTTAAGATCTAAGTAAACGAAAAATTCAGCGACACTTAAGACCATTTCATCATCTGTGGGAGAAACGATCCAGTGATAAAAGTAGCAATCATCGGGCTAGGACGATTTGGAATAGAACTGGCCAGAAGTCTGGGATCCAGCAAAGTAGAAGTCATTGCGATTGACAATTCTGACAAGCTGGTCAACGAAGTCAAAGATGAGGTCGCCATTGCAGTCCGTCTGAATTCCACAGATGAAATGGCACTCAAGAGTCAAGAAATTGACAAAGTAGATGCCTGTGTCATCTCGATTGGTGAGAACTTCGAAGCAGCCTTATTGACGACGGTGATTGTCAAAAAACTGGGCGTCCCCAAAATCATCTGCCGAGCTCAGTCGAAGTTTCATGCCGAAATTTTCATGCAAATTGGTGCCACAGATGTGATTCAACCTGAAGTGCAGGCGGGAGCACACCTCGCTCGATTGCTGGCAAACCCCCATCTGGAAGATTATCTGCAGGTGGGCGATGGGTATACAATGATTGAGCTTTTATCACCTCACGAATTTGTGGGGAAAAATCTGACCGAACTGAGTCTACGCTCTAAATACTCAGTTAACGTCGTCGCCGTCCGCAAACGAAATTCCGAAGCAATAGAAAAAGCAACGGACAAGATTTATACGACCGATTGCGTTCCACACCCGGATTATCAGATTCAGGAATCGGATATCTTATTAATTATCGGAAAGGATCAAGATCTGGCACGCCTCCCTACCAGCAATACTTAATCATGGCGCATGTGATTCTACTCTGACAGTTTAATTTGCTCTCTTCTCACAAAGGCTGAAGAACCAGAGGGAGTCCGAGTTGAAACCTCCGCCTGAGGTGTAAGATTAAGCCCAATCCCTGGATCGTTCGACTGCTTTCTGCCAGCGTTGATACAATTGATCGCGTTTGGTAGATTCCATCGCTGAATGATATTCCGCATCGAGTGCCCAGTTCCGGGTGACTTCCTCCTGATCCTGCCAAAACCCGACTGCCAGACCCGCCAGATAGGCGGCTCCCAAAGCCGTCGTTTCATGAACGACGGGCCGTTGAACTGGAACATCTAACATGTCTGCCTGAAACTGCATTAACAAATTGTTAGCGGCAGCGCCGCCATCCACCTTCAGAGTTTTGAGTTGAATTCCGGAATCCTGTTCCATCGCGTGCAAGACGTCACAGCTTTGATATGCCAACGATTCCAGAACAGCGCGAGCAATATGCTCCTTCGTCGATCCCCGGGTCAAGCCGATGAGAGTGCCGCGGGCGTTTTGATTCCAGTAAGGTGCCCCTAAACCGACAAATGCTGGCACAAAGAAGACATCGCCTGAATCCTCGACTTTCGCTGCGAGTTCTTCGACTTCAGGTGCTGACTTGATGATTTGTAATCCATCGCGTAACCACTGGATTGCAGCACCGGCAATGAAAACAGATCCTTCCAGACAATAAGTGACTTTTCCATTAATGCGCCACCCAATCGTGGTTAACAGTCCATTACTGGAAGGGACTGGCTCTTCGCCTGTATTCATTAACATGAAACAACCGGTTCCATAAGTATTCTTGGCTGCGCCCGATTCAAAACACCCCTGGCCAAAAGTCGCCGCCTGCTGATCACCGGCAATGCCTGCAATTTTAATCGGCGCCCCAAACAATTCGGGTGTCGTCTCTCCATACACTTCACTGGAATCTTTCACTTCCGGCAACATACAACGGGGAATATCAAATACCGCTAACAATTCGTCATCCCAGTCATGAGTGTGAATATTGTAGAGCAGAGTCCTGCAGGCATTACTCGGATCGGTGATATGCACCTTTCCACCCGTCAATCGCCAGATTAAAAAAGTGTCGATTGTTCCCATTAGAATCTTGCCAGCCTGGGCCTGGCTTCTCAGGCCCTCAATTTCATTCAACAGATACTCAATTTTGCTGCCGGAAAAGTAGGCATCAAGGACCAGCCCGGTTTTCTCACGGAATAATGTTTCATAACCCTCCGCTTTGAGTTGATCGCAGCGTGCAGCCGTCAAGCGGCTCTGCCAGACGATGGCATTCGAAACCGGCTTTCCCGTCTCACGATCCCAGAGCACAATCGTTTCGCGCTGATTAGTGATTCCAATGGCGGCAATGTCTGCAGGCTCGGTACCTGACTGCTGGATCACTTTTTGAGCTGTTGCTAACTGGGAATCCCAGATGGCATCCGGATTATGTTCAACCAGTCCCGGAGAGGGAAAAATCTGCTCGAACTCTTGCTGCGCGGTGGCTTCAATCTGCCCTTGATGGTTAAACAAAATGGATCGGCTGGACGTCGTTCCCTGATCGAGGGCCAAAACATATTTTGTCATCTACATCTCCCGGAGTTGGATACGAGTGAATGGATTTCTTGTATAGATCGTTGCTGACTGATTATCTATCATCTTCACATTAAGTAAACCACTCGTAGTTCTCAAGGAAATCTTGTGATTTCTTCTGAATCAAGAAACTGTTGTTTATAACGGCGCATAAAAAAACTGATGGCAAGAGAATTCATTTCTCAAGCCATCAGTCAGTCACACTTTAAGTACCTCCTGCAAAGTACCAGTGTTTTCAAATATCACTTTTCAGAAAATAAGGCTCAGTGATAAGCCTGCATTCCATGTTCGGACAGGTCCAAACCCTTTAATTCGTCTTCTTCGGAAACTCGGAGTTGTCCGATGACTTTCAAGAATGAGAAGAGGATAAACATGGTTACAAACGCGTAAACAGGTATCACAACAGAACCCAGAATCTGGACTCCCAGGTTGTAGTCTCCAAAGATACCGGTGGCAACTCCGCCCCAGATGCCGCAAAGACCATGCACGGGGAAAGCACCGACGGGATCGTCGATTTTCAGTTTTTCCAAGGCAAGAATTCCAAATACAACAAGTAGTCCTGCAATACCACCAATGGCGATTGCTTCGATATTAGTCACGCTGTCACAATTGGCAGTGATTCCCACTAATCCAGCCAAAACACCATTCAATGCCATCGAGATATCGGGTTTGCCATACATGAGCCAACCCAAAATCATCGCTGCGACACCACCGGTGGCCGCGGCTAGAGTGGTATTTGTCGCAATTAACATCACTGCATTTGTATTGTCTGTTCCACCGAATGCTAACTGACTTCCAGGGTTAAATCCGTACCAGCCGACCCAGAGAATGAATACTCCGAGAGTTGCCTGTGCGATATTATGTCCGGGGATGGGAACTGATTTTCCAGCTTTGAATCGTCCAATCCTTGGTCCTAAGACAATGGCACCAGCCAGACCTGCAAAACCACCCACGGCGTGAACCACAATGGAACCCGCAAAATCATAGAAGCCCATGGCGTCTAACCATCCACCGCCCCATTTCCAGTAACCACTAATCGGGTAAATAATCCCAGTCAATATAATACTGTAGATCAGGTAAGAGCTGAACTTCATACGCCCGGCAACGGCTCCGGAAACAATCGTAGCGGCTGTTGCTGCAAAGGCGGCCTGGAATAAAAAGTCGACTTGGGGATGTAGAACTCCAGGACCGGGATCTCCTGCCTCACCAATCCCAAACTGGGCGAAGCCAAAGTACCCATTACCACTATCACCGGGATACATCAATCCATAGCCTACGGTGTAATAGATTAAAACGCCGGCACAAACATCCATGAGATTCTTGAAGAGAATATTGATTGTATTCTTGGAAGAGTTAAACCCTGACTCAACCATAGCAAAACCGGACTGCATAAACAGCACGAGAACTGCACATAGAAATAACATACTGTTATCGAGTGCATAATATAGCTCAGACAATGAAAGTTTGGGGGCTTCTTCCACTGCTGTAGTTGTTTCTTCAGCCGCTTCGGCTGCCGGTTTTTCTGCGGTTTCCGGCTCGTCAAAAGCCAAAGTCGGTTGTGAGAACGCTAAAATAACGACCAGACTAGCCGTTAATCCTGTGAGCGCATGTTTCCAGTTCATTTTTGATGCAAACCTTTCCCGGAGTCTAAATCACTCGCTGTTTTACTTGTTGCTTTCAGATCCAATAAATCTGATAGAGACCCCTAATCACCAATCAATAAGTTGAGCACTTTTTGGTGAGAAGTCACAAAGCAAAGAGTGTGCCTCAATGCTGTTTCAGGAAAGGTATCATGCTCTTATCATGTTTAATTTCAGTATCTTATGACATCGCATAATAAATTAATCTGGAGAAGATTCGACATTGGCGTCGCTTTCTGTTGCGGGTTATTCAGGCAAAATAAACCAGGCCTGCCTTTCAATTAAGCACAGAATTTCCGTTAAAAACTCTGAACTGTGAAATCATGGCTTCCATTCTCATCGACGACCTTCATTTCAATAAACCGTGCGATCATCTCGCGGGCCAACTGAGAGACTTGATCCCTATCCAACATGGGGCAGAGACCAAAACAGGATAGAGATTTCATTCCGATGAGTCGCTGCCAACTTGGCAGTCTGAGATCACAATCTGAAAGAAGGGGATTTCATAAATCATTATATATCTGTCTCTTACAGACTGTGATTTCAATTGGCATGATGATTGCTTTTAGAGTCTGTGATGGTCGGGGTACAGGTATGACCCTGCCAACTTTGTTGTATTACACCTAACGTACTCACACGCCGACCTGCATTTGATTTGCAGGTAGAGTTAATCGTGTGAGATATCATCGTGGTCATGGACAAATTTATTGGCCATTATTGCTGGTTGAGGAGAGACTGTGGCAAAACTTTTAAGCTTTGACGAAGAGGCCCGGAAGAGTTTACTGGCAGGCGTTGAGAAATTATCGCGAGCAGTAAGCAGTACGCTTGGGCCGCGAGGACGAAACGCTGTCTTGGACAAAGGCTGGGGAACCCCCAAGGTAACCAAAGATGGTGTCACCGTAGCTGAAGACATCGACTTGGTAGACCCCTTTGAAAACATGGGAGTCCAGTTAGTAAAAGAGGCTGCCTCCAAAACGAATGATGTTGCCGGTGATGGCACCACAACAGCAACCGTTCTGGCAGAAGCCATCTATCGGGAAGGATTGAAGTACATTGCTTCGGGAGCAGATCCGATGGCACTGAGTCGCGGCGTTCAAAAAGCCGTTGATGCAGTTGTCGAACAGATTGGAAAAATCTCCAAAGAAGTAAAAGGGAAAGATAAAAAAGCAATCGAAACGGTAGCCACCATTGCTGGAAACAATGATCCACAAGTTGGAAAAATTCTGGCAGATGCCCTGATGAAAGTCGGAGCCGATGGTGTGATCACCGTGGAAGAAGGACGTGGAGTTTCAACAGAAGTTGATCTTGTTGAAGGGATGCAGTTTGAGCGAGGATTCCTTTCCCCTCACTTTGTTACTGATGAAGATCATCAAACCTGCGACCTCGAACGAGTTCGTGTTCTGATTTATGAAGAAAAAATCAGCTCTGCTCAAGTACTGGTTCCTCTACTGGAGCAGGTCTCGAAAGATGGTTCTCCGCTTTTGATCATTGCCGAAGACATTGAAGGCGAAGCCCTGGCAACATTAGTTGTTAACAAGCTGAGAGGCATCATTAAAGTCTGTGCTGTCAAGGCCCCCGGTTATGGTGATCGCCGCAAGGCAATGCTGGAAGACATTGCCGTATTGACTGGCGGAAAAGCGATTTTCAAAGACCTGGGAATTAAACTCGAAACCATTGAATTGAAAGATCTTGGTCAAGCCAAGAAGGTTCATATCAGTACTGATAATACCACGATCGTCAGTGGTGGTGGAAACAAAGCCGCTGTGAACGGTCGTGCTGAACAGATTCGTGCAGAAATCGAAGTGACAGATAGCGAATATGATCGTGAAAAACTGCAGGAACGTCTGGCAAAATTAGCCGGCGGTGTAGCACAGATTAATGTGGGTGCTGCTACTGAGACTGAAATGAAGGAACGAAAAGACCTGATCGATGACGCACTTTCTGCAACTCGTGCTGCCATTGAAGAAGGAATTGTCCCAGGCGGTGGAATTGCTTTATTACGATCCGCAAAATCGCTCGATAGTTTAAAATTGTCTGGCGATCAGAAACTGGGCGTTTCGTTAGTTCAAAAAGTTCTGGAAATGCCTTTGCGGGCCATTTCAGAAAATGCAGGTCTCGATGGTTCAGTCGTTTCCAACCGTGTCAAAAAAGATAAAAGCAATTCCTATGGCTATGATGCTTTGAATGATCGTTATGGCGATATGTTCGATTTTGGTGTGGTTGACCCCGCTAAGGTTGTACGCTCTTCCTTGCAGAATGCAGCTAGTGTTGCCATTTTGCTTATGACAACGGATTCCATCATCGTCGAAGAACCTAAGGATGAAGAAGACGATCACCATCATGACGATCACCACGACATGGGTGGTATGGGCGGCATGGGTGGCGGAATGCCAGGCATGGGCGGAATGGGTGGCGGAATGCCGGGTATGGGAGGCATGCCTGGAATGGGCGGCTTCTAGTAATACTGGGAATCCTGTCTGGGATGACCACGAAGTCATAACTGACTTTGCTTTGTAACAATCAACATCGTTTTTATCCGGGAACTGATCCTGGATTCACATATACAACAAGACTAACTGGAATAATCGGGAGTTAACACAATGGAACTGAATCCCCTTGATGACCGTATCGTTATTGAACCCAATATTGCCGAAGAAACAACCGCCGGTGGTATTGTTCTTCCTGACGCTGCTCAGGAAAAACCCCAGAGCGGCACTGTTGTCGCTGTCGGACCTGGACGACTTCTGGAAAGCGGCGAACGTTGCCCGGTTGCCGTCGAAGTCGGAGACGAAGTTCTCTACGGTAAATATGGCGGAACAGATATTGAAGTCAGTGGCAAAGAAGTAAAGATTTTACGCGAGAGTGATATTCTTGCCAAAATCATCAAATAAAAATTGAATTGTTATCGGAACACCAGTCAGTCATTTCAATCGTTAACTGCGTTTCAATGCCTGTCTGCCTGAAGAATCCAATCCAAACAACATAATCACGCAGGGGTGACCGGAGAAATCCGATCAATTTTTTGTTCCTGTTAAACAGAGGAGTTTATAAGCGTGGCAAAGCAACTATTATTTGAAGATTTCGCACGTGCCAAGCTTCAAAAAGGCGTGCAAACCATCAGCAAAGCTGTAGCAATCACAATGGGTCCCACGGGGCGCAACGTGATCATCGACAAAAGCTTTGGAAACCCAGTGGTAACCAAAGACGGTGTTACAGTCAGTAAGGAAGTTGATGTTGAAGATCCTTTTGAAAACATGGGCGTAAAACTGGTTAACGAAGTTGCTTCCAAAACCAGCGATGTGGCCGGTGATGGCACAACAACTGCCACCGTTTTAGCTCGCTCAATCTATCAGGAAGGTTTACGAGGATTATCCTTGGGAGCCAATCCCATGATTGTTCGCCGTGGAATCGACAAAGCTGTCGAAGCAGCTGTGGCAGCCATTGAAGACCTCGCAAAACCGGTCACGGCAAAATCGGAAATTGCCCAGGTCGGTGCGATCTCGGCAAACAACGATTCTGTCATCGGTGATTTAATTGCCGATGCCGTCGAAAAAGTGGGTCGTGATGGAGTGATTACCGTTGAAGAAGGCAAAGGGAATGAAACGACCCTGAGCTTTGCTGATGGGATGCAGTTCGATAAGGGATACATTTCCCCTTATTTTGTAACTGACACCGAAGGCATGAAGTGCATTCTTGAGGATTGCTACATTCTGATTCATGAGTCAAAGATTTCCGCTTTGCGGGATCTGGTACCACTACTGGAAAAAGTTTCGCAGACCGGTAAGCCTTTATTGATCATTGCTGAAGATGTTGAAGGCGAGCCTTTAACTGCTTTGGTTGTCAATAAATTACGAGGTGTGCTTAATATCGCGGCTGTAAAAGCTCCCGGTTTTGGAGATCGTCGTAAATCCATGTTAGCCGACATTGCCGTGTTGACTGGTGGTATTGTCATTTCTGAAGACCTGGGCATCAAGCTGGAATCGGTTGAATTAAGTCAGCTTGGTCAAGCCAAGCAGATTGAAATCACTAAAGATTCCTGTACCCTGATCGAAGGTGCTGGAGAAACCGAAGCCCTGCAGGCACGTGTTGCCCAGATCCGTGGACAACTGGAAAAAACGGATAGTGAATACGATCGCGAAAAATTCCAGGAACGGCTCGCCAAACTGACTGGCGGCGTGGCGATTATTTCTGTAGGTGCTGCAACCGAAACAGAAATGAAGCAAACGAAAGCCCGCATGGAAGATGCTTTACACGCAACTCGTGCTGCTGTCGAAGAAGGAATTCTTCCCGGTGGTGGAGTGGCACTTCTCAGAGCTATTGAAGCCGTTGAACAGGTCAAAGGCAAAAACAGTGACGAAAAGATTGGCATCACTATTGTCGCTCGTGCTTTAGAAGGTCCGATTCGTCAAATTGCAGAAAACTGTGGAACTGACGGTGCTGTGGTCGCTGATGAAGTGAAACAACTTTCCGGTTCCAAAGGCTATAATGCCAATACTGGCGAGTACGTTGATATGTACAAAGCGGGAATTATTGATCCTGCCAAGGTCGTAAAAAACGCCTTGAAGAACGCCGCCTCTATCGCAGGCCTGATGTTAACCACGCAGGTTCTTGTCACAAACAGTGACAGTACCGAAGGTGGTAAACTGGCTGATGTCGAAGGAAGTGTTCGATAATTTCTGAAATTTACTGAAATTCGTCTCATTGAAATTCGGTATAATTTATATGATATCAGACGGGCCGCCGTAAAATGGTGGCCCGTTTTTTTCAATTCTAATGGAACAGCTGAAATCAGAAATTTCACCAGCGCTGGATTGGTAAATTTCAAAACCTTTAAAGACGAGTTGTGATCAATGGCATCGAAACGCGATTATTATGAAATTCTCGGTATATCGCGCGAAGAGACCAGCGTTGAAATCAAGAAGGCATACAAGAAACTGGCGCTGGCGAATCATCCGGACCGCAATCCGGGTGACGAAGAAGCGATCAAACGTTTCAAAGAAGCTGCAGAAGCCTTCGAAGTTTTGAATGATGACAATAAACGCGCTCACTACGATCGCTATGGGCATGCCGATTTTGGGGCGGGGGCAGGTGGTAGTCAATTCCATGATGCCTCAGATATCTTCAGTGCTTTTGGAGATCTTTTTGAAGGCTTCGGATTCAAAGGCTCCTCTCAACGGGGCAGAGGCAATCGCCCGAAACAGGGAGAAAGCTTGCGTACCAGTCTCCAGATTGATCTTTTGAATGCTGCTTCTGGCTGTGAACGGGAAATTAATATATCGCGTAAGGAAACTTGTGAAACCTGTCACGGCTCGGGCGCAAAACCGGGTACGGAACCTGATGACTGCGATTACTGTGGCGGGGCAGGACAGGTCGTGCAATCTCAAGGATTTTTCCGAGTTCAGACAACATGCCCGCGCTGCCAAGGTGCAGGCAAAGTCATTTCGGATAAATGTACTGACTGCCGTGGGGAAGGGCGGGTTACCAATGACGTTGACTTGGACATCAAAGTACCACCGGGTATCGACAATGGGATGCAGCTTTGTCTGAGAGGCGAAGGAAATCCAGGTTTAAACGGAGGTCCGCGGGGAGATCTGTATGTTGTGATTGGCGTCGATGAGCACCCTTTGTTCCGACGTCAGGAACAGGAACTCAGTTGTCATGTTCCTATCACATACACTCAGGCAGCCTTGGGTGCAGAGATCGAAATCCCGACATTGGAAGGACGACACGAACTGAAAATTCCATCAGGAACTCAACCTGGTGAAATCTTCCGCCTGAAAGGTCTGGGAATGCCAAATCCACACGGTGGTGGTCGCAAAGGGGACCTGCATGTCATCATCCAGATTGATGTACCAAAGAAAATTTCAGAACGTGAAGAAGAATTACTGCGAGAGTTAGCAGAAGTTGAACATGCAGAAGTTTCTTTACACCGCAGCCCCAATCGAAATTCGTTTCTTGACAAATTAAAAGAATACTTTACACACTCAGATTAATAATGATCAGAGTGTGTTCGTTATAAATACTCCCTTTTGTTTCTCTCATACACAAACTGTTTAAAACAGGTGCGACAGGTTGGAAGAATGGCAGATATGGAACAACCCGAAGAAATTCAAAACCAAGCGGAAAATGATCCGGTTGAAATAACTGATGAATCACCATCCATGGAAGAACAACTACAGACAGCAATTTCTGAACGTGCTGAAGCCCAGGATCGTTTTCTACGATCACAGGCGGAATTAGATAATACACGTAAACGCTATCACAGAGAGCTGGAGCAATTGCAACTCTACGCTGCCGCTCCCTTCATTCAAGATTTGTTACCAGCTTTGGACAACCTGAAACGAGCCAGCGATGCCGCTGAAAACGCGGAGCAGGTTGATGATCTCAAACAAGGTGTGGAAATGGTGGCGAAACAAATCCTGGATGTATTCCAGAAGCATAATGTCAAAGCGATTGATGCTTTAGGAAAACCATTTGACCCTAATTTGCATGAAGCGCTCCAGCAGTTACCTTCAGATGAACATCCTGCCATGACTGTTACTCATGAACTCGAACAGGGCTTTATTCTCAATGACAGAGTCGTTCGCCCCACTAAAGTGATTGTTTCTTCCGGCCCTGCTGAAAGTTGATTAGTTTCTCATTGTCTTTTTTTTGTGAGAAGATGAACGATGCCAACATACGATTATGAATGTTCCCAGTGCGATAATAAATGGGAAGAGTTTCAATCCATCAAAGCCAAACCGCTCAGAAAATGCCCTGCTTGCGGCAAACTCAAAGCCAAACGAGTGATCGGCGCCGGTGCCGGAATCATCTTTAAAGGGTCTGGCTTTTACCAAACCGATTACCGTAGCAGCTCTTATAAAAAAGCGGCAGAGGCAGACAGTAAAGCACAATCGGAAAGTTCAAAGCCCAAAAGTGACAATTCAGACTCTTCGAAAAAGAGTTCCTCGTCTGATTCCTGAATACCTTTGAAATTCTGCCTGAATTGATCTATAAAAGCATCAGACTTTTCAATTGCTCCTCTTTTCGTCTGAGAGTTCGATGATTCAGCCTCAAACATGCCCTATTTGTCGAAAGGTCGTCACAGCAAAAGCGAATGACGCCCAGTCTGCGTTTCCGTTTTGCAGCAAAAAATGTCGCGATGTGGATTTTTTCCGCTGGTCTGAAGGACGTTATGCAATCATTGAGGAACTGGACCCGCACATGGTCGAGTTGCAACGTCTGGAGCAAGAGGGTGAAGACGAGTAACGTGACTTCACCAAATAACACTCCTACTCTCTCCTCAACTGAAAACTCGGAAAGCCCGCACCATACCGGCCTCTCTCCCGTAGCACGGGGGACTATTTTTGGACTGATCTCAGCTTTGGCCTATACAGCCGCCAATATCGCACTGCGTGAAGCTGCCACCGATAACAACGTGGATTGGGCCATTTGGATTTCTGCATTGAAATCGATACCGGCAACCGTCGTTGGTTGGGTTCTGGTAGCCTATCGCGGCTCACAGGGCTTGCCATCTTTGCCTCCCCGGCGATTGATCATACCGTTCATCCTCACCGGGCTGGTAATGCAGTTTGGAGGTAATGTCATGTTTCAATGGTCGCTTAGTCTGGGTGGTCTGGCATTAAGCGTACCGCTTTGCTTCGCAACACTCCTGACGACAGGTGCCTTGCTGGGACGAATTTTTCTGAGTGAAGCGATTACGTCACGCATGTTTGCTTCCATGGTCGTTTTAACAGCTGCGATCGTATTATTAAGTCTGGGAGCTCACCAAGCAGAAGAATCGGTTTATGAACATATGGAGCACCATACCAACTCAATGGCGACGGTCGCTCTCACCATCTTTGTCGCCTGTTTTGCCGGCTGTGCATACGGTGTCGGTGGCGCAGTGATACGCGGTTCTGTCCGCGAGAAACTTTCGATTTCAGCCACTTTGGTTTTGATCAGCACGACAGGTTTAGTATGCCTTACAGGCACAGCCTTCTATCGACTTGGCTTTTCAATTTTGTGGGAAACGACCGCCTGGCAGTATCTGGTTATGTTGGTGGCAGGTCTCATGAATGCCGTCGCATTTTTCTCCATCGGTGCTGCAATGAAGTATCTGACTGTCACACGTGTCAATTTATTGAATGCTTCCCAAACTGCGATGGCCGCCTTTGCCGGTGTGCTCTGTTTTGGTGAAGAGTTAACGGTCTGGTTATTGAGTGGTACGGCACTCACCATTGGCGGTCTCTTTCTCATGGAAAAAAAGAGACCGACGATTCCGAATAGTACAACAATTGAGCCATCCACACTGGACGTGAATCAACAAGAGGTCAAATCAAATGGATAAAGAACAATCTTCACCGGAATGGCCCCTCATTACATCTTCCGTACCAGCCGCCCCGGAATTACCTTACCCGGAAATCGACTGCGATTGGGATGCCCTGCATTGTCAGCCTATCATCGATCCCACCGCCTGGGTCACATCAGATGCCATCGTCACAGGCAGAGTGCGGCTTAAAGCCCATAGTTCCATTTGGCATCAGTGCGTCTTGCGAGGTGATTTAGAATACATTGAGGTCGGCGAAGAGACCAACGTGCAGGATGGATCCATACTACATACAGATTACGAACATCCCTGCATTCTTGGAAATCGAGTGACCCTGGGGCATTCTGCAATTGTACATGGTTCGATTGTGGAAGATGACGCCATGATCGCCATCGGTGCCACCGTTCTCAGTCGTTGCGTGATCGGCAAAGGCGCTTTGATTGCCGCGGGTGCTTTGGTACGAGAAGGTATTCATGTTCCCCCCAATACACTGTGGGCCGGCTGTCCTGCGCGGCAGATTAAGGTGCTTACCGCTCAACAGCAAGAACGATTAAAGGCAAACTGGCAACATTATGTCAATTTAGGAGCCGCCAGTTTGCAACGGTTTGGACGTTTGCATATTGATGCGCTCTCTCAGAACTTGTCGATTGAATAGTCATTGCACCTGACCACTGGTTCAGAATTCGTTCCAAAAACCTGCTTTTCGATCCCTTTTTTGCCTCGAAAATAGTCTCTCGACTGTGGTATCCTAAAGGTTCGATATTTCAATGAAACTAATTATCTTCAGGATCATTTCATGAATACCAAACCATCGAAGACTTCTCCTTCAACAACGCGTCGTGAATTCATCAAAACCGGATCAGCGGCAGTGGCTGCTGCCTCTACTTTTTCGGGTGCCGCTTTTGCGAGTACGCCCCAGTCGGCTGCACTGCAATCCAGTCTGTTTGCAGGTGGAACAGATACGCTTCGCGTTGGCCTGGTTGGTTGTGGGGGGCGAGGAACTGGAGCTGCTGCGCAAGCCCTGGCTGCTGACCCCAATGCCAAGCTGGTAGCGATGGGAGATACATTTTACGATCATCTCGAATCGAGCTACAAAAACTTGAAAAAGAACACTGTTGCCGAGCAGGTGCAGGTTGATGCCGACCATAAATTCATTGGCTTTGATGCCTATCAGAAGGTCATTGACTCTGTGGATGTCGTCCTCTTGACCACACCTCCTCACTTTCGCCCGATGCAACTACGGGCCGCCATCGAAGCAGGCAAGCATGTATTCGCTGAAAAACCGGTAGCCGTTGATGCTCCAGGTGTTCGTTCCATTCTGGAAACCTGTAAACTGGCCAAAGAAAAAAATCTCTCCATCGTTTCAGGACTCTGCTGGCGGTACCATCAGGGAATGCAGGAAACATTTAAACAGATTCACGATGGGTCAGTCGGCGATGTAATGGCCATTCAGTGCAGCTATAACACACGCGGTTTATGGATGTTCAAGCGGGAGCCGGAATGGAGTGATATGGAATGGCAAATGAGAAACTGGCTCTATTTCACCTGGCTCTCAGGTGACTTTAATACCGAACAGCACGTTCACAGCCTGGATAAAATGGCCTGGACGATGAAAGATGAAGCTCCCATTTCCTGCAGTGGAACCGGTGGTCGACAAACTCGAATCAGCAAGGATTATGGCCACACCTTTGATCACTTTGCCGTTGTTTACGAATATGCAAATGGTGTGAAAGGCTTCAGTCGCTGTCGTCAGCAGGATGGTTGTGCCGTCGATGTCTCTGATCATGTGTTTGGAACGAAAGGGCGCGTCGATGTGTTTAAGCATCGTATCTATGACACCAAAGGGGAAAAGACCTGGGAGCATCGTCCGAAAAGCAAAAACATGTATCAGGTCGAACATGATGAATTCTTCAAAAGCATCCGTTCTGGAAATGCACTTAATAATGGTGATTACATGACGAAGAGTACCATGCTCGCCATTATGGGACGAATGGCAGCCTATACGGGTAAATCTATCACCTGGGAAATGGCCATGAATTCCACAGAAAATTTATCGCCTGCAAGCTATGAATGGGGTCCATTACCCGTTGCCCCCGTTGCCATGCCCGGTATCACGGCTTTCAAATAACGGAGAGCGATTTAAAAATAATTGAATTCAAACCTATAACGCTCACAGAGTTCTGTGAGCGTTTTTCAATTAATGCTTGCTTTTGAAGTGGGTTTCAACGCAATAAGCTAGCCTGGGATGATATGAATGAGATCAGAATTCTTTCAGATTGAGTGGATTATCGAAACCTTTACTCGTATCTAGTGTTTGATGGTTATAATTTTGGACTAGAAACATATAGATCTGACCATTCAACGTTAAGTTGATTTTTTTGATTTTCAATAGACCAAGTGCTCCTACTTGACATCACGGGCATTAAGTCTTTTATTTGCAATCACTTACAAACCTAAACCTATCTTTCTGGAGACACTCTGATGCGACTCACTTCTTTTCTTTCTGTCTGCACGACTTTTCTTGCCGTCTGTACTACCGCAATAGTGACAGCGGATCCCCCAAAAGAGGGTAATCGAGGAGATCGACCGGAACAGCAAGATCGAGAGCGTGGTGACCGTGACCGAGGAAATCGAGAGCGTGGTGATCGTGATGGTCGTCCACCACGAGATGGAAGAGGCGGCCCAAGTGGTCGTCCAGATATGATGAAGATGTTTCCAATCATAGTTGCATTAGATGCAAATAAAGATGGAGAGATTTCCAAAGAGGAAATAGAAAATGCAACGGCTGCGCTTCAAAAACTGGATAAAGATAAAAATGGAAAACTAACTGAAGATGAATTGCGTCCTAATTTCGGTAGACGAGGTGGCGACCGGCGTGGTCCCGGCGAACCAGGTAGACGTGATGGTGATCGGCGTGGTCCTGAAGAATCTGGGAATCGCGATGGTGATCGTCGCGGGCCCGGTGGCCCTGGTGGACCTGAAAATCGTGAAAGATTCAGTGCAGCAAGCTTCGTCGAAAAAATCATGAGTAATGATAAAAACAAAGATGGAAAGCTCACAAAGGAAGAGCTTCCCGAACGAATGCAGTCCATGTTTGACCGAATTGATACCAATAAAGATAAAGAAATCGATAAAGCAGAGTTAACCAAAATGGCTGAGAATTTTAAATCTCGCAATCGTTCTGGTGGCCGAGATCGCGGCACGCGAGAATCTGGCAAGGATCGCCCCAAACGTCCTGAATCAGAAAATTAAACAATCAAAGTAGTCACTTTCGTATCACTTCGGATCTAATTTTCAAGGATTTCAATATGCAATCCAAATTAGCCGTGTTCGCTTTGTTAATCTTGATTCACTCAAGCGTTCAGGCAGAATGGACTCGTTTTCGTGGACCAAATGGATCCGGTGTTTCTAATGAAAAAAAGTCAACACCTGCAGAGTGGAGTGATCAGAAAAACCTGAAATGGAAAGCGGCTCTACCCGGTCGCGGATCCTCCAGCCCGATCATTGTGGGTGATAAAGTATTTATCACCTGCTGGTCGGGGTATGGAATGAATCGGAGTGATCCCGGCGATCAAAAAAATCTCAGACGGCATTTAGTTTGCTTGGATCGAAAGTCGGGAAAAATCTTGTGGGATAAATCGGTCAAACCGGTTTTGCCTGAAGACACCTATACCGGCATGTTTGCTGAGCATGGATATGCTTCTCATACACCCACCTCTGATGGCAAGCGCGTGTATGTCTATTATGGAAAGTCGGGAGCGCTCGCTTATGATTTCGACGGCAACCAGCTTTGGCAAACCATCGTTGGAGATGAGCTCGATCCTCGTAGATGGGGTTCTTCATCGAGTCCCATTTTATATAAGGATCTCTTAATCGTCACTGCCACGGCAGAAAGTGAAGCGATTGTCGCTCTGAATAAAGTGACTGGCAAAGAGGTTTGGCGTCAGGAATCCACGGGTTTCAACGCGACTTGGGGAACCCCCATTTTGGTTTCCATTAATGACGAGCGAACCGATTTGGTCATCGGCGTTCCTTTTGAAATTTGGAGTTTGAATCCTAACACCGGCAAATTGCGATGGTATTGTGAAGCGATGTCTACCGAGACGTATTGTTCCAGTGTGATTGCTCATAATGGTGTGGTTTATGGAATTGAAGGGCGCGGCGGTGGATCCATCGCCGTACGTGCGAATGGTAAAGGAGATGTTACCAAATCGCATGTACTCTGGTCAGGTCGCGATTCCAATCGGATTGAAACGCCCGTCATCTACCAGAATCGGATTTACTTCTTCTCCAAGGGCATTGCCAACTGTATCGATGCCAGGACGGGCGAACGCATCTTTCGCGGGCGTCTGGATTCAGGAAATACCGTCGCTTCTGATGAACGTGAGGAACAAGCGGGAAATCGATCTGGCGGTCGTCAAGGCAGAGGCGGATTTCGTGGCAGTGACTATTCTTCACCGGTGATTGCTGATGGTAAAATATATTTTACTTCTCGATCAGGTGAAACATATGTGATCAAGGCTAGTGACAAGCTGGAACAACTCTCTGTGAATCGTCTGACCGATGATAATGAAGACTTCAGCGCAACTCCAGCGGTCAGTGGCGGACAACTCTTTATCCGCTCTGACAGACACTTGTATTGTATTGGTGAACAGGACAATTGAACCTGATTTCTACAGTGAAGACTCGCCTTGAATTGTCACTACCAGCCTGCGCCCACCGGCCCGATTGCGATGTTCACAGAGATAAATTCCTTGCCAGGTTCCCAGGCAGAGTCGGCCACCGCTGATGGGAATGGAAAGCGAATTACCAATCATCGAGGCTTTCACGTGGGCGGGCATGTCATCAGGGCCTTCGCAGGTATGCACATAGGGTAGCGATTCGGGGGCAATTGTATTGAAAGCCATTTCGAGATCAACGGGAACATCGGGATCCGCATTTTCATTGATCGACAAAGAAGCCGACGTATGCATGATAAACACATGCATGATTCCCACTTCAATCTGCGATATCTCTGGCAATTCGCTGATCACTTCTCGCGTCACGAGATGAAAACCTCGATTGAAAGCCGGTAATCGGATTTGTTTTTGTATCCATGCCATATCAGGTCACTCTCTTCAATCGTGATGAGTTCGATCGGGAGCTGCCTCACACTGTGCTCGCCACCGGAGCCAATGATCGGCCAGGGTGATCGCGATCATCGCTTCCGCGATAGGTACAAAGCGGGGCAATAGACAGGGGTCATGTCGGCCTTTTGTTTTGATCGTGGTGGGCTGGCCTTGTTTTGTTACTGTGGGCTGTTCGATCAGCAGGCTGCTGGTTGGTTTGACTGCAGCGCGAAATACGAGTGGCTGCCCGGTGGAAATGCCCCCCAGATTCCCGCCGTGACGATTGGAGTCTGTCGTAATTACGGGACCACCCTCCTCCGCATCTTCTTCGGCAATGAAGTGATCATTATTCTGACTGCCTCGCATTGTGGCACACGCAAAACCCGAACCATATTCTACACCCAAAACAGCAGGAATACTGAATAGGGCTTTGGCAATATCCGCCTTCAATTTGTCGAATACCGGTTCACCTAGCCCGGCAGGCACATGACAGGCTACAATTTCAGCCACTCCACCAATGGAATCGCCCTCTTTTCGCACCTGATCAATAAACTCAATCATCTGAGTTGCCATTTGATGATCGGGACAACGTACCGGATTCAAACTACCATCGGAAAACTGCTCAACCTGATCAGCGGTAATTGAAGCTGGATCAGATATTTGTGCCTGCAAGTGACCGACTTGAGTCACATATCCCACAATGCGTCCCCCAAAGCCGGCTTCCAGAATTTTCTTGGCAACGACGCCAGCGGCAACGCGGACGTTTGTTTCTCGCGCGCTTGATCGACCACCCCCTCGATAATCACGAAATCCATATTTTGCATCGTAGGTGTAATCTGCGTGCCCGGGACGGTACTTGTCTTTGATGTCGCTATAATCTTTGCTGCGCTGGTCTTCATTTCGAATCAAGATTGCCAGGCTGGTTCCCGTGGTGACACCTTCAAAAACGCCTGCCAGAATTTCAGGGTGGTCCGCTTCTTTGCGCTGGGTCACAATCTTGCTTTGACCCGGTTTGCGTCGGTTCAGATCAACGAGCAGATCTTCCACGCTGAGTGGAATCCCCGGAGGAATACCATCAATAATCACTACATTGCCCGGACCGTGGCTTTCGCCTGCTGTTGTAATCCGAAACGCTTGTCCAAAAGAATTTCCTGCCATACACTGATTGTAACCGAAGGTTCTGGAATTTCATCCTTTCCATGCGGGTCCTGTTGATGAATTCGCAGAGAAGGTAGGAATTGTTCCGAATATTCGCACTTCGCACCTGCAGGAATTGCTCTTCATTGGTTAAAATGAGTCTCAAAAGTGATCCCAGCCAATAATTTCTCTGTTTAAATGTATCGATTCCCTCCTTCGCGTATTACGGTTCACGGAAAGAAGTCCACTCTTGTCTGACCCGCAACAGAATCAATTCCAAACCGTCCAGTTATCAGGTTGTATGATTCTGAGTCTGATGATTTTTATGGGTTGTCTGCTGCCTTTAATCTTTGTCGATCTGGCAGAAACTGCTTTAACAAATCTTCATCTCAGTCCACAAGCGGCGATTCTGGTTTTGATTGGCATGATTTTCGGATCTTTGATCAATCTGCCTGTATCCCGTTTTCCTCTCGACCGGGAGGTAAACGTCCCTGTCTTTGAATCCGTGGCAGGTCTGAAATTAATGCCACAAATGCAACGATTAAGACAAGAAGCGATCATTGCCGTCAATCTGGGAGGGTGTGTGATTCCGGTTTTCCTGGCGATCTGGCTGTCGCGATTCATCATCGCTGGTGGACTCACGCCCATCCTCGTCACTTTAACGGGAATGTGTTTGAATACAGCGATCTGCTATCGAGCTTCGCGTCTGGTCCCGGGTATGGGAATTGCGATGCCGGTCTTCATCCCGCCACTGACTGCTGTGATAGCGACGTGGTTTGGATTTGCGATCATTGGACCAATCACAGGAGACTTGGGCGTGCACTTTCATCCGCTTTACGCTCCTGTTGCGTTCGTGATTGGGATCTCGGGACCATTGATCGGCGCGGACTTAATGCACTGGAAAGAATTCAAAAAACTGGAGTCTGCGTCAATCAGCATCGGGGGAGCGGGAACCTGGGATGGTATTGTTTTATCCGGCATGATTGCCTCGCTTCTGGCCTGAGGTGAACTAAGGATGATTCCAACTGATTCTGATCCAATACGGGTTCGACTTAAATTTCATTATTATTCGATTGGTACTCTGTTGCTAAAACCTATAAACTTTCTGTAGACGTAAAGAAATAACCAACCTCAGTCATCTGATGACGAACTGAACACGATATCAATCCATTGAGAGGAAAACAGATCTTGGAATGGTGGCAAAATCTATTATTGGCGGGCGTCGGTTGTATAGCCGGTATTTTAAATGTACTGGCGGGCGGTGGTTCATTGCTGGTAATGCCGATAATGGTTTTTCTAGGTCTTGATGGTGCAGTCGCCAATGGGACAGCGCGCGTTGCCATTTTCGGGCAAAATGTTACAGCCATTGTCGGTTTCCGAAACAAGGGTTTTTCTGACTTCCGTCTCAGTCTTTCTTTGGCGCTTTGCGCACTACCCGGTACTTTACTGGGTGCATTTCTGGGATCCAAACTCAATAACATCTGGTTTAATCGTGTTTTAGCCGTGGTTATGCTGAGCGTATTGGTCACAATGATCCTGGGCAAACGTAAAAAGAAAAAGCCTGAGGTTGAACAAAAAAATCCTATTACAGAACAAAATGATTTCGATCTAGATGCGTCGGGCGTTCGAATTCCTCACACAATGACAGGGCATCTTTTGATGGTACTGGCGGGATTTTATGGTGGGTTTATTCAGGCGGGAGTTGGTTTTATCTTAATCGCCATCATGCATAGTGTCATGAAAATTGATTTGATACGTACGAATATGCATAAAGTTTTCATTGTGGCCATTTACACCATAGCCGCCATCGGAATTTTTGCCTGGCAGGGCCGAATCTATTGGACTACCGGTTTGATCTTGATGGTGGGGATGTCCATCGGTGGCTGGATCGGCTCGAATCTGGCGGTCAAAAAAGGGGAACCTTTCATCCGTGCAGTGCTTTATATCGCTATTGTTTGTTTGTCGATCAAACTATTATTAACTTAACGTATATAATACATTTTATCTGATTGATTGAATCCTTTCTGATTCAAGACCATTTTGCTTGGCAGGTAATCAAGGAAGCGTATCAATATGAGACAAGGAAGGCAAAAGATGAAATTCCTGGTTCTGATATTCCTGCTCGTGGTAAAAACGCCCGTGTGTGTGATCGCAGCCGAACCCGCTATCCAACCTGTATTTGATGCAGCGCGTTCGTATGGCTATCTGAAAAAAATCTGCCGTCTCAAATCACGTGTGAGTGGTTCCCCGGGGATGGCTGCGCAGCAAAAACTTATTTCTGAACACTTCAGAGAATTAAAGGCAAAAGTATATTTTCAGACATTTGATGCCCCTCATCCCTCAAATGGAACCCCCGTGAGGATGAACAACTTGATTGTCAGCTGGTATCCGGAAGCAAAAAAACGGATTCTCCTGGCCTGCCATTATGATACACGCCCATTTCCTGATCGAGATCGTTCACAACCACGAGGTCTCTTTATTGGCGCCAATGATGGTGCCAGCGGTGTCGCCTTCCTGATGGAACTGGGAAACGTGATGCGCGATCTTAAAATCAGTCATGGTTATGGAGTCGATTTTGTTTTTTTTGATGGCGAAGAACTCGTCTACCGTGAAAAAGATCCTTATTTTCTTGGTTCAAAATATTTTGCAAATCAATACAAAACGCAGACCAGGGATTTTGAATATGTGTATGGGATTCTGCTTGATATGATTGCAGACAAGAATCTTGCGATCTATATGGAAAAAAACAGTCTCAAATATGCCCCCCAATTGACCCGGAGCCTCTGGAATGCAGCGCGTAAGACGGGCGTCAGACAATTTATTGCCCAGGCGAAATATGAAATTCGGGATGATCATTTGCCTTTGAACGAAATTGCTCGCATTCCCACTTGTGATATTATCGACTTTGACTACCCCGCCTGGCACACCACACGGGATATTCCTCGAAACTGTTCAGGCACCAGCTTGGCAAAAGTCGGAAAAGTGCTCATTTACTGGCTGCAGAATATGCCCTGATTGCGAAATCCAGGGAGCTGCCTCTTAAATCTCCCTGGTGTTATTTACGGAGCCATTTTTCTCTTCATTTCCGCATGACGCCAATAGCCAGAGACAAGTTCTTCTTAGCGCAACGAGTCAAGAGAGGGAATGTTCCCCAAACGCAACATTTCCGTTTATTCCAATCAGCTCAAGTTTGATTAGAAAGAAATCACTGATTGTCGGATTTTCACCATGTTTCCAGTCTGCGTCCGTCTCCAAAATAAACATCATCAAACACGTTTCATCTTAAACTGATTTTGTTAAACTAAGAATCGACGGACGGGAAGATTGGCTTGGTTACATTTCATACTTCAGAGGGATTTCCCCCACCACTGATCAAGGATGCAGAGATTGTGACAGATACGATTCCGGGCATTATCGTTGGAGCCTTCCTGGTTTTATTTGGTGCCGGGCTGATTCAACTACATCGGACATCCTGGTTTAACCATCAACATGATGCGGATATCGGCGACAGCGATTTACAATTTTTCGGGAAACAATATCGCAGGCGGATGCAAACTTCGAGTCTGTTGATTCTGATCGGTTTTCTGATTGTGATCGGCGATGCCCCCTATATGCCCTGGAAAATGTATCCGGCATTATTCGGAGTGTACTGGGGAGGAATACTGCTGATCGCATTCTGGATCATCCTGAGCGCCATGGGTGATATGAGTGCGTCTCGGGTCAGGTCCACAGCAATGATCGCGCGAATCCAGGATCAACAACGACTTCTGGAGAAACAGATTATGGACTTGAAGAATAAAAAACAGAATTTAGATGAAAAGAAATCATCTCCGGAAGAGGAACAAAAACAGTAATCAGGTACCGTCTAAGTTCTCTATGCTCTGTTTACCATTTTTTTCAGCGTGAGCAGTTTGATGAGGCTACTTAGGAAGCAACACGCGCTTTTAATAACTCATCCGATGGTAAACGGTCATAGCCGAACATCTCGAATGCTTTTTGGTAGAGCTCGTAGATTTTCTTTTCCTGTGCAGCATCCATTTCGTATTTGTTCTGTTTATAGGATTTTTGATCCTGCAAATACGGCTGCATGTTCTTTACTAAATCATCAAAACCAGGAAGATTCAGTTGCTCGTAAACTTTTCTGAGTTCATCCACAGGATCTTCTTCGAGGTCTTCAAAACGTACCTCATGTAACTGGCCTTCCGGAACCGTTTTCCGATCTTGCTCATAAACGTCCAGATGTCTGAGATAGATATTCGACATATCCTCTTCTAATTTTTCCATATCAAGAGGAGCAAAGCCGTTATCGCCAAACATGGTCTTTCTTAGATGAAGTGTTGAATTATAAACTTTGTACGGGTCTCGATAAATGTAAACGAACTGGGCATCAGGAAACATTTTGAGAAGAAACGGTATCCGAAACGTATGCGTGGGAGACTTTAATAAAACGCGCTTGTTTTCGCCGCCTTTGAAAGTCACTTTCTTCAGAAAATACAAAAACGTTTTTTTCCAGATCGATTCTTCTCTGGGAGTCAGTTTATCTAACTCATAGTAACGATCGTAGACTTCTGGTTGATCGCTGAAGCCAATCGCAAGATAAGGCGACATCAAATGCAGCAGCATGATAGATGTCTCGTCTTCCTGAGGTAGATCCCATTCGACGGGCATATTGTCCATCGGACGTTGTTTCGGTATTAGCAATTTCACCACATGCTTCAGCACGGATTCTGTCAAAAGAAAGTGAGAGGGAAACAACATCGCTCCCATATTAGGATAGATGAATTTCTTATCCATTGACATCAGATTATGCAGAAGCGTTGTTCCACTTCGCCAATGTCCGATGATGAATACGGGCGGTTCCAATTTTGTTCGATTGACTTTACGGCTGAAAAACAATTTTTCTAATAAGCTGAAGCAGGAATTAGAAATACTGAGTAACCCGGAAGAAATTAAACGAGATAAGCCTGACCACCGAATTGTGGGACGCAGCCTCATCAGTTTGATGAAATTTGTGAATCCAATTCCAGACCAGACGCAAAAGGGCCCTTTGGTAGATACCGTTTTATTTTCCTGTCTTTTTGTCATCTGAAACGACAGTCCTACTCTATTCAACACAAGTCAGAGGGTAGCGCATCAAATTATGTCCGTACTGAGAACGCGTTGATCAATGCAACTTAGCTGAATTGTAAAGTATGTGCTATAAATTATTTCTGAGATTGTATTCTGGCAGGCAATATTGGAGAACGGCAATTTCGTTGATTTTGCACCTCAAGATCTATTTTACCTTGATTTGAACAAGGAATAGTTCAAAGGTCCTCTCATGAATTTCTTTCGACACCCCATGAGAAAGACTGGACCCACTCTTGCCCCTTAAACGGGATTGACCAAATAGAGCAGATTCAACACTCTGGAAATCGTGTATCCATAACCTCTAAATTAACTGTTTGCCCCTAATTCTACAATTAACAAGACAGAAATTGTTTGAATCGTACTGTTCCTCTATTTAAATCCAGAGAGGGAGAATCAGGGCACTTCTTTTATTTGAGAGACCAAAGAGTGAACACCAGCCTAGTGCTTTTTCAAGCTTGGAGTTGAGGGCCGAGAGTGTTGTTTACGTGCCTCGTTATTGTTCTCCCGTGATCGGGATCACCCCAAAAAATCCAAAAAATGACATGACTCTAGTCCAGCAAATCTCTAATCGAATGAAAATCACCTTTGAGTGACTGATAGAGCTGACGAAACACAGGGTAAGAATGGTTGTATACTTTTTTATGTTTAGGGTTTACGTTCGTACGCTCGACAACACGAATCGTAGCAGAACAGGCTTCAACCACATCCTTATAAGCCCCGGTTCCTGCTGCCGCCAGGAGAGCAACCCCATAAGCGGGCCCCTCTTCGGCATTGATTGTCACTACTTTTTGACCGTAAATGTCGGCCTGGATCTGCCGCCAGAACGGGCTTCTGGCCCCTCCCCCGGAAAGTCGGATCTCTTTCACGGGGATATTCAAGTCCTGAATGATTTCTAAAGAATCGCGCATCGCGTATGTTGCTCCCTCAATAACTGCCCTGCTCAAATGGGAACGACCATGCCTCAGACTTAACCCGATCCAGGCAGCGCGGGCATCGGGATCCGCATGTGGTGTGCGCTCTCCTGTCAGATAAGGGAGGAAAAACAATCCTTCACTTCCAGCGGGCGCTTCGGCTGCCTGGTCAGTAATCAGTTGATAGGGATCTACCTTCTGGCGTTTGGCGCTGGCAACCTGCTGTTCGCAGAGTTGATTGCGATACCATTGCAGACTACCTCCGGCGGAGAGCACAACTCCCATTACGTGCCACTTATCTCGTACTGCATGACAGAACGTATGCACGCGGCCTGCGGGATCAATCTGTACTTCATCACTGTGCGCAAATACCACACCACTGGTTCCCATCGTGGCTGAGATCACTCCTTTTTTCACAATTCCATTACCGATAGCACCAGCGGCCTGATCACCACCACCACCCACAACAGCCACGCCTTTGGAAATCCCCAACAGCCGGGCCGCAGCTTCTGTTACATGACCACTGACGTCTTCTGATTCATAAACGTCGGGTAACAAGTCTGCATCCAGTTCCAATTTGCTCAATAAAGTTCGGCTCCATTTCCGCTGTTTGACATTCAGCAATAATGTTCCTGAAGCATCACTGACTTCGGTCGCAAATTCTCCCGTCAATCGATATCGAATGTAATCCTTAGGCAGTAACACTTGAACGGTTTTCGCGAAGTTCCGAGGCTCGTGATTACGCAGCCAGAGTATTTTGGGAGCCGTAAATCCTGTTAACGCTGGATTTGCCACCATGCTGATCAATTTTTTCCGACCGCCGGCACGCTGCTCGATCTCTGCACATTCCGCAGCCGTTCGCTGATCATTCCAGAGCAGGGCAGGCCGAATCACTTCGTGTTTTTTATCGAGAAAAACACTCCCGTGCATCTGCCCGCTCAACCCAATGCCTTTGACTTCGACAGGCTTAATCTTGCCTGCCTTCAATACTTTGCGAACACTTTTGATCGTCGCCTGCCACCAGTCTTCGGGATTCTGTTCCGACCAGCCTGGATGGGGGCTATAGAGTGGATATTCGATGGTCGCTGAAGCGAGAATGGTTCCATCTTCTCGCATCGCCAATGTTTTTGTTCCACTCGTTCCTATATCCACTCCCAGAAAGACTGCCATACTCGTTTTCCCTCATCCTTTAGTCAGTAGATCAATCGCTGCGATCAGCAAAAGAAGTTATCTCGAAAAGATAATGATCACTCTGGACAGACACAACCGATGGGTTGGACCTCGGCAATTTCGCGAACCCAAATATTGCGAAACCTTGTCTTGTTTCTATGAAATTGAAGCTGGATCGGTAGCTTCTCTGCATGAGCCGTATAAAACGGTGGCTGATGATAGAAAGTGTTTCCTTGCAGTTCCGAATGATTTTGTACAACAACACCATTTTGAATCACAGTGATGTAGGCAGACTTTACCAGTTGTCCATACTCATTAAATCGGGGGGCCGTAAAAATGATATCGTAGGTTTGCCATTCTCCTGGTTTACGGCAGGCATTAACCATCGGTGGATATTGCTTGTAAAGCGATCCAGCCTGACCATCAAAATAAGTTTTGTTTTCATACGAATCAAGAATCTGGACTTCGTATTTCCCCATCAGAAACACACCACTATTTCCGCGGCCTTGCCCGCTGCCTTCAATTTTTTCTGGCGTGGCCCATTCCAGATGTAACTGGCAGTCACCAAATGATTGCTTGGTTTCGATGCTTTTATTGGTGGTAATTGCGTAACCGTCCTGAATTTTCCATTGATCGCCGTCTTTCCATTGATCCAGATTTTTTCCATTGAACAAAACAATCGCATCGGAAGGTGCCTGGTTTGGATTGGCTGTGACAATCGTTGGCTCTTTCCAAATCAAACCATTCTTGTATTCTTCTACCAGGTTCCCATAGGTGTGATAAGCGGTTCCCAGAAAAACAATCGCCACTAAAAATTGAAATTTGCTTCGCCAGACTTTCATAAGATTATCCTGTTCTTTTTGCTATAAATAATTTTGGGTATGAATCAAGAGATGCCCGTCTTTCTCAACTGTACTCTTCAGAAGTATTTCACCTTACGATTAATAATCCAGGCTAGCTCCGCCTTCGGCTTCGATCGCCTGACCGGTAAGAAAGCTGGAATCTTCCGTCGCCAGAAACAGTGCCAATCGCCCCATTTCTTCAATCGTTCCCATACGTTTAAAAACCTGGAGATCAGCAACTCGCTTCAAGGCGGTCTCCGCATCCGGGAGGGTGGCAGCCCAGTCGCGCATCAGGGGAGTATCGATGTTACTGGGCAAAATTGCATTCACGCGAACCCCGACTTCCCCCAGTTCAATGGCCAATGATTTCGTAAAGCTGACCTGAGCGCCTTTGGTTGAACAATAGGCGGTCGAATGATGTTGACCTAACACAGCCGTCATCGACGACATGTTGATGATGGTCCCTTTGGTTTTGCGCAGATGAGGTAATGCATACTTCGCTCCGGCAAACGTGCTGAGAAAGTTCACGCGCATCAACTCTTCCATCTCTTCGATGCTGGTTTCTTCCAGTGACATCGCGGCCGGGTGTACCCCCGCATTATTGATGATGCAATCCAGTCTGCCAAATTGGTCCACCACCATTTCGACAGCAGATAAAATCTGTTGATGATCGCCGACATCGCATTGAATATATATGGCTCTGCCGGGTCCTTTTTCATTCAATTCGCGTGCTAAATTCTGGCCAGCGTGAATGCCCCTCGCTAGAATTGCGACCAGACCGCCTTCTTCACAAAAAACGCGCGAGCAACCTTCGCCAATCCCTTTACTGCCGCCGGTGACAATCACGGCACGATCTTTAAATCTCATGTTTCCCCCAATGGAGATATTCCACTGAATCCGAGTCGGAATCAACGATAGATACCTGTTCTGGTTAGCCATTTACGGTAACAATTACCGAGAGGGAATTCCAATCAAACGCTGAAATGAATTCTCAGACATTGATTAAATTAATGAGCTTTATTTTCCCGACGTTGTGCAAGAGATCATCAAGCAGTGATTACAGTTGCGATCCGAGACGTAATATTTCGGGAAGTTCGGCCAGATTCAAATTGCCACCACTCAGGACCGCAACTACGGTTTTGCCTTGAAACCGATCTTGATTTTTCAAGATTGCAGCCAGAGCTGCTGCACCTGCCCCTTCGACCAGATTGTGAGTTTCTTTCATAATATGATAGGCGGCGATACGCATTTCATCTTCACTGACGAGTAGAAAGTCATCTACGACCGATTTCATAATTTCTTGAGTCAGTTCAGCGGATGAACGTGTGGCGACCCCTTCGGCCCAGGTTAGAGCCGACTCAGTTGTCTGCATCGAACCTGCTTTCCATGAGAGCTGATTCGCTGGCGCATTCTCGGCTCCGACGCCGATAATTTCGGTTGAAGGATTCAAGTGTCTGGCAACGATTCCTGTTCCACAGACACCACTTCCCATGCCTACTGGAACAACAATCACATCGGGTGTTTTCAACTTTTCAAAAATCTCAATCGCCTGAGTCCCCACGCCGGCAATCAGCTTAGGCTCGTTTCCGGAATGCACGTAACGTCTTTTTCCATCAACCAACACTTGCTCTAAATACTGTTTTGCTTCATCAAAGTCTTCGCCCTGTTCAATGATTTCTGCTCCTAGTAATTTGATCGCGCGCACTTTATCGGGGTTATTATTTTTCGGAACCACGATCGTACATTTCACACCAAACTTGCGAGCCGCATACGCGAGAGACTGGCCATGATTTCCCGTCGAACATCCCATGATTCCGGCCTGACGTTCTGCTTCTGAAAGCGTGCCAACCAGATTAATTCCCCCCCTGACTTTAAATGCTCCCACCGGTTGGTAGTTTTCATGCTTTAAATAGAATTTCGTGCCCGTTAATAAACTCAAACCCGGCCATTCATAGAGCGGGGTTGGGGATAAGACCTGACGAACATGAGTGACGGCTTCCTGTACATCCTGAAAAGTAGGGGGCTGCATGATTTACCTGGCTCATTTAAATTTGGGACGGGAACATTCTTTTGGGAATGACACACGACTGAAGTTGAAGTTCGTCATAAAATCATCCTTTGTCAAGTTCTGAAACGCACGATTTCAATATCAATCAGGAGATCCCATTGTTGCGTGTGATCTAAACGCCTGCTATCATTGTAATAAAGGTTTGCAGTGAGAGAACACACTACCGATCACGATGATCCTGCCTGCCAGACTTTGGTAGTCTGGCTACCGTTAACTCGAATCGTTACGGATTGGTATCACCAAACCAGAGTTTCATGCGTTTGATGTACCAGGAATTCCGGGCTGTGACAACGTCTTCCCCGGTACTTCACTCGTATCCCCTGCTGAGGGCAAGTTTTCATGTCTCAGGTAATGATCAGGCATTTTGGAATGGGGCTGGTTGTTTTTTTACTTCTCCCGAACCAGGCCGACGCTGAAGAAAAAAAAGTCAGTTTCAATCGTGATATCCGTCCGATTCTTTCGCGAAACTGCTTCCAATGTCACGGCCCTGATTCGACACATCGAGAAGCAGATTTACGCCTGGACCTTGAAGAGAGTGTTAAAAAAACATCTGGAGCCGAATTGATTATTCGTCCCGGGCAGCCTGATCAGAGTCTGCTGTTCGAGCGCATTACCAGCAACGACCCCGATCTGGTTATGCCACCTGCCGATTCCGGAAAGTCACTCAAGCCATCTGAAATTCAAATGATTAAACAATGGATTGAAGAGGGCGCCCCCTGGTCTAAACACTGGGCCTATTTGAAGCCACAGTCAACGTCCGTGCCGAAGGTGAAGAATCAGAACTGGCCTCTGAACTGGATTGATCATTTTATTTTAGCCCGTCTGGAGGAACAAAAACTTCAGCCAGCGGAGGAAGCAGATAAAATCACTCTGATTCGTCGTCTCAGTTTTGACCTGACGGGACTTCCGCCTACTCCAGAGGAAGTGAATCAGTTTGTTAAAGATCAAAGCAGGCAGTCTTACGAACAGCTTGTGGATCGATTACTGGCGTCTCCTCATTACGGAGAACGGATGGCGATGTACTGGCTGGATCTCGTCCGTTTCGCTGATACTGTGGGTTATCATGGTGATCAGGATCACCATATTTCTCCCTATCGCGATTATGTCATTCGAGCATTTAACGAGAACCTGCCCTTCGATCAATTTACCCGAGAGCAGTTGGCGGGCGATTTATTACCGAACTCAACGCTGCAACAAAAAGTCGCCACCGGTTATAACCGTGTGCTGCAAACTTCGCATGAGGGAGGAGTACAACGAAAGGAATATCTGGCCATCTACGCCGCCGACCGTATCCGAAATTTTTCCGGTGTCTGGATGGGGGCAACCATGGGTTGTTGTCAATGTCATGACCACAAGTATGACCCCTATACCATCAAGGATTTTTATTCGCTGGTTTCCTTTTTTGCGGATATCGATGAAGACCAGCACCTGCGACGCGGCTCCGATCGCATACCGACAGTACGCGCACCCGAAATGTTTCTCTATAAAGATTCAGAAATAAAACAGATTTCTGAAATCGAATCAAATATGAAAACCATTGAATTGGCTTTGAAGTCAACGACGGTTGAAAAAGATAAAAAGCGATTGAAGCAGGAGTTGGAAAAACTGAAAAAAACGCGTGCGGCTATAGATCGCAGTGCAACAAAAACGATGATCACCGTCTCGATCAAACCACGTGATATTCGAATTCTGCCGCGAGGTAACTGGCTTGATGAAAGCGGTCCTCTTGTTCAACCCGCCATTCCTGAATTTCTGGGAAGTTTAAAAAATGATCACAGCCGTTTAACTCGTCTTGATCTGGCAAACTGGTTATCAGACAAAAACGGATATGGTTTGTTGACCGCTCGGGTATTTGCCAATCGATTCTGGTATCTCTTTTTCGGTCGTGGAATTGCTCCCGTGCTGGATGATTTTGGAGGACAGGGAGGACCACCGCATTATCAGGAACTCCTGGACCAATTGGCTTTGAAATTTTATGAAGATCAATGGGATGTCAAACAAATGGTCAAGTTCATCGTAATGAGCCGGGCCTATCGCCAGTCTTCACTGGAATCTGCTGAACAGCGAAAACGTGATCCGTTCAATCAAAAGCTCAATCGTCAGGCACGTTTTCGTTTACCTGCAGAAATGATTCGGGATAATGCGCTGGCCATCAGCGGACTTCTAGTGACAGACATTGGTGGCCCAAGCGTAAAGCCTTATCAACCAGCGGGCTATTATCGTCACTTGAATTTTCCCAAGCGGAAATATGTTTCACATACTGATGAACGGCAATGGCGTCGAGGGTTGTATGTGCATTGGCAACGACAGTTTCTACACCCCATGTTGAAGGCCTTTGATGCGCCCAGCCGCGAAGAATGTACAGCACAGCGACCTCAATCAAATACACCGATTGCTGCGATGACTTTGTTGAATGATCCCACATTCATCGAAGCAGCCCGTAAGTTCGCTGAAGACGTTTTGCAGAATGGTGGTAAATCTGATACAGAGAAAATACGGTATGCTTTTTCCAAAGCAACCTCCCGCGCTCCTGAAAAAATAGAATCAAACGCGCTGATGAAATTATTAAATTCGAATCGCAGGGTTTATCAATCAAAACCCAAAGATGCTCAAGCGATCACAAATTCCGGATTAGCAAAAACGAAACAGAATTTGGATGCGGTTGAAATCGCCTCATGGACGGAAGTCACACGGGCATTGTTGAATCTGAATGAAGTGGTGACGAGGAATTAAACGCTATGAATGATTGGAATCAGATACAAATCGGTTTAAACCGTCGCACATTTCTGTCTCAATCGGGTGTTGGGCTGGGAGCAGCCGCTCTCAGTTCTTTATTGTCCGGAGAAAAAACCGCAACGGCGCAATCGAAGCGACAAGGGGCATCAGTCGGAGGACTGCCAGGCTTGCCGCATTTTGCGCCAAAAGCAAAGCGGGTGATCTTCCTATGTATGGCCGGTGGCCCGACACATCTTGAGACGTTTGACTATAAACCCAAGTTAGCACAAATGGATGGGAAGCCATTTCCAGAAAGCTACACGAAAGGCCAACCCATTGCGCAATTACAGGGAAAAGTACTGAAATGCCAGGGACCTTTGACCAAATTTCGAAAGTACGGACAGAGCGGTCAGGAAATCAGTGACTTCCTCCCCTGGACGGGAAAAATCGCGGATGAGATTTGTATCATTCGCTCCATGGTGACCGAGCAAATCAATCATGATCCCGCGCATACGTTTCTGAATACGGGAACCATCATCAGTGGTCGACCTTCGATGGGCTCCTGGATCACCTATGGTCTCGGCAGCGAAACAGAAGAATTACCCGGCTTCGTTGTACTCACTAGTGTGGGCGGACGAAATCCCCAACCGATTGCTTCACGACAATGGGGAACCGGCTTTCTTCCCAGCCGCTATCAGGGAGTGCAGTTTAACTCCACGGGAGATCCGGTAAATTATTTAACGAATCCGGCTGGCATCAATGCACAACAACAGAAAGAACTGATTGAAACGGTTCAAAAACTGGATCAGTTCCGCAACCAGCGCGTGGCCAATCCGGAAATTGACACACGCATCGCCGCCTATGAAATGGCATTCAAAATGCAAACCTCGGTTCCCGAATTAATGGATCTTTCCGGCGAATCGAAACAGACACTGGAAATGTATGGCGCTGAACCAGGATCGGGAACTTATGCCACGAATTGTCTGCTGGCAAGACGACTGGCCGAACGAGGTTCCAGATTTATTCATCTTTATCATCGTGGATGGGACCATCATGGTGATCTAGTTCGCTATATGAATACCTGTTGTGGTTTAACAGACAAGCCAACCTGGGCGTTAATCAACGATCTCAAAAAACGTGGAATGCTCGATGAGACACTGGTGATCTGGGGTGGTGAATTTGGCAGAACTCCCATGTTCCAAGGCAAAGGGGGCGCGGGCCGCGATCATCATATTAAAGGATTTTCGATGTGGATGGCAGGGGGAGGGATAAAAGGTGGAATAACCCATGGTGCAACCGACGAATTAGGCTATAATTCTGTTGAGAACATTGTGAATGTCCGAGATCTGCATGCAACGATGCTGCACCTGCTGGGAATCAATCATCAACGATTCAGCGTGGAATTCCAAGGCTTGGATACCAGACTCACGGGTGTCGAAGAAGCACATGTAATCAAAAAAATTCTGACGTAGTATGGCACTATATAGTCCCCGAAGGGCGCCCCGATGGTCTTGATCGTCGCGGCGTCTTCATTTAAATCTGCCACAGGAAGCCATTCTGTGTCCTGGTTACACTTTGAGATCTTCCGCGCTCTGTTCCAAATCGCTTTGATAGCGCTGTCTGACTGGTTCAATAATTTCAGCGATAAATGCATCCACCTGCTCGGGAGCACGGCCGATATATTTCCTGGCATCGAGGGCACTGTTCAGGTCACATTTCGAGAATGCGGGATCTTTTTGCAGGCGTTCGATCAGGTCATTCTGTCCGCCATGTACTTTCACTTCTGCGCCAGCCGCCTGACTGTGAACGCGGATGAGTTCATGCAAATCCTGACGATCACCGCCCGCTGCTACACCGGCCATCAAAAATTCTTCGGTCGCCATAAAGGGCAGCTCTTCGTTCAAATGTTTCTCGATGACTTTGGGATAAACGACCATACCATCGACAATATTGCGATACAGAATTAGAACAGCGTCGATTGCCAGAAAAGATTGAGGCAGGGACAGGCGCCGATTGGCACTGTCGTCCAAGGTTCGTTCCATCCATTGTGTTGCAGCGGTATCTTCGGCATTGGAAGTTAGACTCATCGCAAAGCGGGCCAATGAACACATCCGTTCGGATCGCATGGGATTCCGTTTGTAAGCCATTGCAGAAGAACCAATTTGTTTCTTTTCAAACGGTTCTTCCAGCTCCTTACGGTTTTGTAAAATTCGAATATCATTGCCGGCTTTATGCGCCGATTGACCAATGCCACTCAACGCCGACAATACCTGAGCATCGACTTTGCGT
>NZ_CALEMX010000243.1 GCF_937910335.1 uncultured Gimesia sp.
CTTGTCATTCTATTTGAGTCAGCAGGCTGAATTCATTTGATCAGTCAGCCAGTAATTCTCATCTCGAATAGAAACCAATCATAATAAAAAGTTGATTTCACGGGGAGTCTTTCATGTCCAGATTAAACCAGGTTGTTATCGGTTTGCTTCTGATCACTGTGGGTTATGTTCTGGGGACTTCTCAGAGTTTTCAGAGCACGAGGTTGCTTGCTCAGCAAAAATCAGGAACTCCAACGGAGGAGACTGAAGATAAAATAAAAGGCGCTGTAAAACAGATGCTTGAATCCCAGTTGGCCCTGGAAGAGGAAAATTTCATGACCACCGCCACAAAAGGGTTAAACTCATTTGCTGTCTCTTGTGGTGGTGTGAATGCGATGGAAGATCTTGAAAACGGGAATGGCGTTGATCCAGAGACCTTCGCTGCATTATACGCCGATCTGGCCAAGCCTGATGTTGCTACTCATCTGGGCCGCGATGATCAGGGTAGAATTACCTACAAAAACAAAATCGTTCGCATGTATCCCGTCTCCCGATTGAAAAAGATGTTTGCGACTCGAATAAAATATACGGGTGAGACTCTGGAAAAAGAAAACAGCTTTTAAACGACCTGACTTCATTTCACTGTAGTTTCCGCAGTCGACTCGGTCAGACGTTGTATATGTTTGACGGGGAGTTTGAGTTCACACTGTATAGCGGTTCTTGTTTGCTGCTCTGTTTTTACGATGGCTTTGAAATTCCAACAGGCAGCTTTGGAATGTGCTGGTAATGCACTACGGGGCAAACGTACCAAAAAATTGGTTACCAGAGTTCCCCGGTCTTGTTGAGTACCACATCGGGCCAGTTCCAGCGTTCCTTTCAGTGCAGGCAATGTTGAGTTCAGCGCGCTGGTTAGAAACTGCCGCGGTTTTCGATCCTTCCGAGAGAGCCCGGCGCCGCCAAATTCCAGACTGATTGTTTCTACGGTCGAATGAATTGGGTGTAGACAACTCAGACGAATTTCAACAAAATCTGGAGATTGAACGTCTTGGGAAACGTCGTCGTTATATCTGGCGATTAAAGAGGGCCGCTCTTTACTTTTGGGAAATTTCAAAAGTGTCAATTGCATTTTCTGGAACCCGTTGACCTTGATTGTGATGTCATGGGCTAGCTTGCTGTTTGACTTGAGATGCACAAAGCTGGATGCAGTCGAAGCAATCTTCAGTGAAGTACTATGGTCATGAAACGGATTCCAGGTTCGCAGAGCAGGGCCCGCTAAGACAAATTTTCCACAATGAATGCCTGCTTGAGGAAAGCCTGATTGTGGGGAGAGCGAGTTCTCTGGAGCCTGTGCATTTAAGGATTGACTGACGAGATTCAGTGACCATTGCCGGAACAGTTCTGAGAAGCGAAATTCAGTGAGTTGTTCTATTTTTTTGATACCCGTTGAGGGGTGATGTGCGAAACGGTAAGAGAAATTCTGAGTGGGATCGATCTGATTGCACCAATCCAGAAACAGATTGACGGCTCCCCGACAACCATGATTACGCCAGAGTTGAGCGCGATAGTAGTCTGAGACAACCAGTGGATAAGATTCGGGACGACGATAAAATTCACTGATCCGGTAATCGCGATTTGTATAACCCGGTTCCATAATGTGCGCAATGCCCTCGTTCAACCAGTCTTCCTCATCCATTAACGGTCCAGATTGAGAGTGTGCTGGCGCAGTCCGAAAACTGGAAATGGCAGCGTGTGTCACTTCGTGGCTGAGTAAATCCAGTAATTCCTGACCAGGTTTGAGTGTTGAATTCAGATATAGCATGTCGGAGTGGTTGCTGAAAGGTTTTGCGACAGACTCTCGGAAATCGCTGGGTCGTACAAAACCATTGATCGATGTTTTGCCTCCCTGCAGCTTATTTAACCAGGGTGAGAGCAGGATGGTAAATCGTCCATCCTGATCCACATCGCGAATTGGGCCACATTTTCGGGTGATCTGATCCAGAACCTGTTGCTCCATGATTTTTATGATTTCATTGACCAGGCCAGCGGTCAATTCTTTTGTGTGCTGTTGGTCATCCAGATAAACGGCGACGCGCGGACTTTGTTGAATCAGTCTTCCTGTAATGCGTGTATATTTATTTTTGTCGGAGAAGTCGCCTTCAGTCACAAATAAATAGAAAGCTCGTTCGTTTTCTGGATGTTTTATTTCTAAATCGGATAGAGCGAGCGGTATTTGATGTTGTCTTTCATCAGATACAGGTGAAATGCTCAAATGACGATTTGAGTGAGTCGATTGAATGAGGTTACTCGTATTTTGAAAATAGCAGTCATCTGGCGCCCGATCATTGGATTTAAGATCTGCTGATAGATGAACTGTTCGCGAATGTTGAGGCGTTCGTTCCAAATTATTGATGATCAACACATATTCGTCGTCACTTCGAAGCGAAAGTGGAAAGCTCGGGTTCTTACTGGAAGTAATGATGTTTACAGGCTGGTTCCAATCCACAGGGAGAGCGCCAGGTATAACTGGTTTTCTTGCGGTGATCGTTCCAGAGTGAGTTCGATTTGCTTTCCAATCGTCTGTAAAATGTGTTGCAAACGGTTGAATCGCCAACGCGATCAGCACAAGTGCCATTGCGCTCAAAAACAAAGCCGTCCTGTTGAATTGCCATCGATCATTCATACGCAAAGACAGTGAAATAAAAAGAGAGTGAAAGAAATGGTGTCAGGTATTGATGTGCGGAATGGATGTCATTTGATGACACCCAGTTCGTAAAACAGGCGTTGCCCGATGAGGAAGTGAGGTGAGTCTGTATTCAAGATCGTCAAATCATTGGGGAGTTATTGAGCAGAATCGAGATAATCTGGACAAGCGACGAGCATCAGAATGGTCTGCTTTGTCTCAATGATGTGGACGAATGGATATTCCCCGGTCCGACTTAATAGAGCAGGTTCACGAAATCAATGATTTCGCTAAGTGGGCCTTGATCCTCACTTTCCCCATAATCGGACTATAAATTACGCGGATACTTCAGTCCGTGCCGACAATCACTATTCAAGTCCCACCAAATTTGGAGAATTAAGAGAAAATCGGGGGAATTTCCTTCAATGGAGTCCGAGATTGAATATACAATGCACAGTTGAGGAGAATGCGCAATTTGGCGATCGTCCATTTGGTCTGAGTGAGAGCATTCTTGCCTAAAGTTACTCGGGAGAGAGAAAAAATGTCAGAATCCAGATTTGGAATATCAATGTTTGTTTGGGCAGCGTCAACTATGTTGTTGTGCTCCTCGCAAGGCTATGCTGATAACAAACTTCCAGAAATATCAAACATTGGCCAGATCCTCAGTTATCAAAATAGCGAAGGCGAGCATTATTATGCTCTGCAAATGAAAGCAGATCGGTTACCCGCTGATGTGCATTCAGGAAAGCAGATTGCGATCCTATTTGATACTTCAGCCAGTCAGGTCGGCGAGCATCGAACTCAGGCGTTGGATGTTTTGAAGTCATTCCTGAGCGAGCTTCCCAACGATGCGACGGTTGGCATCTATGCTGTTGATGTGCAATGCACGCCATTCGTCAATGAATTCGTGGCACCACAGAGCCGAGGGGCCAAACTTGCAGTGGCATCTTTAGCCAATCGGGCACCATTGGGAGCAACGAATCTTTCTGAAGCTTTCAAAACTGTCATGCAGGGGCTACAGAAACAGCCGGTTCGATCCATTCTTTATATTGGGGATGGAATGAGTTCAGCCAGATTAATTTCTCTCCCGGAAATGGCTGCACTCACGAGTCAATTGGCTCATCAACATGTTCCCGTTCACAGTTATGCAGTGGGACCTAAAAAAGATTTACGACTTTTGGGAACGTTAGGAGTTTACACGGGTGGTATTGTTCTCGTCGATCAGGCTGAAGAGAAAAAGGATCTGCCAACGATAGTAGGTAAGCAATTAGCCAAAGCGGTTCAAGCTCCCGTTTTCTTTCCGAATACGATTCAGCTTTCAGACAAAAAATTGGAATTAAATACACGTCAAGCTTTGCCAATTCGTACAGACCGAGACACGGTTTATCTTGCCAAAGGCGAATTGAGTGGCCGGTTGTCACTTGAGTTGAGTAATCGTCATTTGAATGCTGACTGGAAATTTAATGTACCCGTTACACAGGCAGTCAATAGTTTCCTGGCTGTTCCCTGGATGAACTCTCAGCCGGGGCAGGATATCGGGATTGCCTTTGCCGGTCAGCGAATGATGAACCTAGCACGAACTGCTCATGAAGAGCGTATGGCTCAGTTAGAATTTGCGGGCACGCGTGCCATTCAAAGTGGTAATTTTGAACAGGCTGCCCGGTTTGGTAATCTGCTACATCAGCTCGATCCTGGGAATACGCGTGGTAATTCACTGTTGAAACTGTCCGATAAATTTCAACAACAAGATCAGTTGGCACAAGCGGATACCAAAAAACCAGCAGCCGATGCTAAGCCAGCAGCGGATGCCAAGCCTGAGCCAGCCACAAAAGCAGATGCAAAGCCTCCGATTAACGATTCGATCAGCAAAGTGGAGCAGTTAAGGCAGATCAAGGGAGCTCAGATGAAGATCGAGGTTTCCAATGCCATAGAAGAAGCGCGAACGATCACTGCTGAAAATCCCGAGGGAGCACTGAGCATATTGAAACGATCTTTGAGTTTCCTCAAATCTACATCGGATATTGATATTGATCTTCGTCAGCAACTGCAACGCCGTCTGAATAATAATATGGTGGATGTCCGCAGTCAGATGGAAATAGCTGAAACACGACAAATTCGTCAACAGCAACAGTTGGCACAGTTGGAACAACAAAAACGTCTTGTCGATAAAATTCTTTTGGAAGATGAAAAGCTGGAACAGTTGATCGACAGGGTACGATCCTTGATACAAGATGGTAAGCACGGAAACAGTGATGCTTATGAAGAGGCAGAAGCTGTTTCTCGGGTGGCTGTTCAGATGGAACCAGGTAATGGACCAGCGACAGCAGCGTTGTTTACATCTGAAGCAGCGGGACAATTGGATAAAGTATTCAGAATGCGTTCTCTACGATCAGACCGATTCCTGGAAACACTCTATCAGGTTGAATTATCGCACGTTCCATTTCCTGATGAACCTCCCATTCGTTGGCCTGCCGCGCCAGTCTGGGTCAATCTGACAGAACGTCGCAAGAAATGGGCCTCTGTTGACCTGCATCGCGCCAGCCCTGCAGAGCAGAGAATTTTCGAAGAATTGCAAAAAGAAACAGAAGCAAACTTCCCGGATATTCCGCTCTCAGAAGTCATGACTTACTTTGCTGAGTTGCATAATATCACAATTTTGATCAACTCAAATGATCTGGGTGAAGAAGGTTTAACAGTTGATGAACCGGTGAATGTTTCTTTAAGTGGCATCAAATTGAAAAGTGCCATGAATATCATTTTGAAACCGATCGGTTTGACCTATCTGATTGAAGATGAAGTGATGAAAATTACGACCATTGTGAAAGCAGATGAAATCTTAACCACACGCGTTTATCCGGTAGCTGATCTTGTGATTTCGGTATCCGCTCAACAGTCTTCAGTTGGAAGCAGCCAAGGCGGTTTTGGTGGTCAACAAGGTGGCAACGGCCTAGGTCAACAGGGCGGTGGCCAGCAAGGCGGTTTTGGTGGTGGTCAGCAGCAAGGTGGTGGTGGTCAGGGATTGTTTAATATCGCACCTGAATTTCTGATGATGACTACACCTAAGGCACAAAAAGGGCAGAAACAACCTGTCAAAAAAGCACAAGGTAAGGTTGCCAAAGAGGTCATTAAGCCGATTCACGATCCGGAAATGAAAGCGATTCTGGATGATATTCTAGGAAAAGCTGAATCCAAGCAGCCTCAGGCACAATTTCAGGTCGAGGACAATCCCTTTCAATTCAATAATCGCACGGTTAAACAACTCAAAAAAAAACCGGAAAGCGGGAAATAAACGGGAAATCGACATTACCTGATGTCCCTGGACAATCTAAATCAACAGTACGGAGCCGTTCTGAAAAGAAAGGCTCCGTTTCTGTTAATACTCCGTCGGTAAAAAAGAACGAAGTCAAGCTTCCATTAGTCGGCAATATCAAAGATCCGTCTACGTTTTGGAGCGACTATTTTTCCAAGCGAAAACCAGCGCCATCGGTAGTGAATGACTTAATATTCAATTTGCATCAGGCTGGCAAACATGAACATGTCATTGCCGCCATTAATGCCGCTCTGATACATAATCAATCGCAACCCTGGATGTACGATGTGCTGGCGTTGTCGATGGAAATTCTCGGACGTCCCAAGCAGGAGATTCAGCGAGTCTTGCTTTCTCGCATCGATTTTTCTGCGACGGATGTACCCAGCATGGTTTATTCGGCAGCCTATTTATCTCGATTCAATGCAGATGAGCAAGCGCTCAAACTGTACCAGCAGGCAGCAAAACTGCAGCCTGACCGACCGGAATCCTATATCATGGGATTACGACTTGCAGAAAAACTCAAAGACAAGGAGGCCCTCCAATGGGCGGCGACTGGAATTCTGACTCATGTCTGGGTGAATGATCATCAGCAGTGGCACGAGAGGGCTTTAAATGCATTAGCGGACCTGGAACAATCATTTAAAACTGCGGGACGAAAAGCAGAAGCCGAACGCGTTCGTTCAGCCAGACAACAGGCCTTGAAGCGAGATTTAAAACTGGAACTGACCTGGAATGGGGATGGCGATCTGGATCTGATTGTAGAAGAGCCTAAGGGAACAGTTTGTTCATTTGAAGCACCATTGACAGCCGGAGGCGGGGTGTTGTTGAATGACGGATATGGTCCCAAACAGAAAAATTGTCACGAAAACTATGTTTGTGCTTATGGATTTCCAGGAACCTATGTAGTGCGAGTGCGTTATGTATCGGGAAATATTGTTGGTCAGCGAGCGAAATTGAAAGTGACCCGTTATCACGGTTTAGATCGTCCTGTCATCGAGTCGATGATTGTGCCTCTGACGGAAAAGGATCGGGTGATTCCCATTGATCTTTCGAAAGGACGGCGGAGCAAAAAATCCGGGGTGCCACAGACTCTACAAAATTCTCAGAAAACAAGCCAGAATTCGATTCGTAATTTGTCGTATGGTGTTCGTCCGAATTCAAAGTCTGCTCGAGAGTCTTTAAAAAGTTTTCGCGTTTCACGACAGGCGGGAACAACAATTTCAACAGGGAGACAGGTTCCTTTGGTAACCGGCTCACAAAATATTGGTGGCGTTGCCAATCAACCAGTGATTTCTGTGATTCCGGAAGGAATCAGTCTGTCGGAGGCAGCCGTAATTTCAGCAGATCGCAGATATGTCAGACTGTCACTTTCCCCACAATTTATGAATGTGACCGACGTGTTTACGTTCAGTTTTCTGCAGCCTTAGCAAGCGATTGAGAGACTTTTATCTGACAAGCCCCGGATTGACATCCAGATCGAGGTCAGCGATTCGACCCTGGTCCAGATGATGCCAGGCGATTGCCGCCATAGCAGCATTGTCAGTGCATAAATCAAGAGGGGCCATGCTGAGATAGATGCCCTCTTCCTTTGTCATTTCAGCCAACCGTTCTCGAAGCAGTGTGTTCGCTGCCACACCCCCTCCTACACAAAGTGTTGAGTAATTGTACTGCTTAAGTGCCTGCTGGCATTTTTCGACTAACACATCAACAACTGTTTTCTGAAAGCTGGCAGCAAGATCAGCAATTCGTTCGGGAGTGAGCGGTGGTGGTTGTTTTTTTGCACCGGGGTTGCCGAGCGCGGTGTAGAGGACTGCGGTTTTGAGCCCGCTGAAACTGAAGCGGAGTTCGGGGTCTTTCAGAAACGTTCGGGGAAAGGGAAAGGCCTTTGGATTTCCGGAAACGGCGGTTTTCTGGATCGAAGGGCCTCCCGGATAAGCGAGCCCTAAGATTTTGGCGACTTTATCAAACGCTTCGCCGGCAGCATCGTCTATGGTTGCGCCAATTAAATCAAATTCGAAAGACTCGGAACAGTGATACAAATTTGTATGACCGCCACTTACGACCAAACCGATTGCAGGAAAAAGTGGTCGGGTTTCCTGCATTTGACAGGCGAACAGATGCCCTTCGATATGATTCACCGCAATGAGCGGCAAATCGAGTGTCATGGCCAGGGTTTTAGCCGCGGTTAATCCAATCAGGAGTGACCCCACGAGACCGGGCTCTGTGGCAACCGCGATGGCCGATAACTGGTTTAAAGAAATGCCTGCCTCTTTGAGTGCTTCATCAATGACGGGCAATATTCGTTCCAGATGCGCTCGCGAGGCTATTTCCGGGACGACGCCTCCAAATTTTTCATGCAAGTCAATTTGTGAAGAGACGATATTCGAAAGGATTCCCATGTCGCGCGTGATGACGGCTGCCGCGGTTTCGTCACACGAAGACTCGATCGCCAGAAGGTATTTTTTAGGCTGGTTCATGGATGATAACAGGTAATAAAAATGAAAAGCGACGTTCGGGTTTCAGAAGTCTCCGAAAGTCGCTTGCTTTGAAGGTGGGCTGAGATCAATTCAGCCGTTAGAATTCATCAATCACAATTCTGGCTACACATCACGTTTGATAGTATCTTTGATTCAATGACCAGAGTTGATTCTGGTATCGTTGAAATCGTTCTAGTGATTTGTCAAGCTTGGAATTGAGGGCTGGGAGTGTTGTTTACGTGCTTCGTTGTCGCAATCCCGTGATCTCGATCACCTTTAAATTCAAAAAAGACGCTCCACTAGGTTGTTTGAATGACAATTTTAGCTTTGGCTGGCTGCGGTAGACCTGCTGCTTTATTTGCAGGTTTAGCTGCTTTGGGTGCTGGTTTTTTTTTCGGTTTTTTCGCATCGCTCTTTTTTGTCGGCTTTGCTTTGTCTTTCAAGGCTGTTTCTACATATTTCATGGCAAGGTCAAGCTGTTTGTCGTTAAATTGTTCATCGTGCTTGGCACTGTGGTCCAGAATGTCTCTATTGCGGCGGTATTCTCCCAAATCTTCCAGTTCTTCGTCTTTCAGGCGTAAACGGTATTTCTCATCGGGAGTCACTCCCCAGACGTCTGTGGCTTTTGATCCTGGAAAACGGTGAATGTTTTTTCCACTTGGTCGATGGTAGCTGGCTGTGGTCAGTTTTAAGGCACTCTCTCCCTTTTCCAGTTCGATCACATTCTGGACGCTGCCTTTGCCCCAGGTTCGTTCTCCTACAATGGCGGCGCGTTTATGATCCTGCAGGCAAGCAGAAACAATTTCACTGGCGGAAGCAGAATAACGATTGACTATAATCGCCATTGGAAAACCGGAGTAAGTACCTTCTTTGGTGGCTTCCCACTTTCGATTGCGACTGTTGCGGCCTGCTGTACTCACGATTTTTCCAGACTCGATGAACATATCCGATATTTCGGTGGCCTGAGAAAGTAATCCACCGGGATTGAATCGCAGGTCTAGAATCAAGCCTTTCATACCCTGTTTCTTTAACTCGTCAATGGCTGCTCTCAACTCTTCCGAGCTATGCCGACTGAAGTGAGTCAGGCGAATATAGCCAATCTTGTCTTTTTTATTAATCATGAAATCCCAGGCATCGTCTTTTTTGTAAGTGTCTCCCAGTACGGTGGCAACATGGATGATTTCACGCGTAATTGTCAAAGGGATAGGTTCACTCGTACCTTTATGAATGACTGACATGCTGACTTTTTCTCCAGCACGCCCTTTGAGTGTTTTAATGGCCTCTGGAAGTGTGAAACCTTTTGTGGTTTTTCCTTCAATCTTATCAATGATATCACCGGCCCGAATTCCTGCTTTATATGCGGGAGTCCCTGGAAGCGGTGTCATGACGGTTAACCGCCCGTTATGTTCATCGATGTGAACCTGTATTCCAATCCCACCGAATTCCTGTTCGACCACCTGATTAAAGCGGGAGAGATCTTTAGGGCTGATGTAGTTCGAATATTGGTCCAGTTCCTTTACCATGCCTCGAATGGCTGCTTCTAGTAAGATACGTCGATCGACGTCTTTCACATAGTTCCGCTCAATCTGCTCATAAGTATCAGCGAAGAGTTTCATCATCTGATAATAGTCATCGTCTTTTTCTTTGGGTTTCTCATCAGCGTAGAGTGATTGAGAAAACGCTAACGAAAGAACAACGGACAGAAATAAGGATGAACTGATCAAACGGAATTTTTGCATGGATGATTCCTTATGAGAATTACAGAACACAATTCAAGCCAAGTAGCATAAAAGTTTCAATTGTGTTTTGTCTGAGTGACATAAACTCTGAATTTTATTTATTTCTTATGATATAAGTGTAGGCGATCAGGAAAGCAGTGGCAAGATTTGCCCTATAATCAATATGACTATAACTGGTGAATATAGAAAATACCATCGAAATTGAATTCCTGGGTTCAGCCGGATACATTGCATACTGGATCGTTTTACAAAAAAATCGTCTTTACCGGGCAAGAGAAATCATGGAGCCGGAAGTTCAAATCTTAACGGGTACAGCAGGTTCCGGGAAAACGGAACATTTGCTGATTCAATATCGGGCAGCCTTACAGGCTGGTCTCTCCCGACATTGTCCCGGTTCGACACTCTGGCTCTCTCCCACAATTCGTTCGCGGCGGCAGGTCCTGGATCTATTATCCTCTGAACAGATGCCAGTTTGTTTTGCC
>NZ_CALEMX010000244.1 GCF_937910335.1 uncultured Gimesia sp.
AAACACGTCCATACTTAATTCCTTGATTTCAAGGAATTATTAGAGGAACCCTATATACAGTTTATGCTCGCACTATCGTCAAGAATTTTGTAACAATCCCGAACCTGATTGACAGACCAGCCAATGACTCTTGCAACAATTCCAATCGCCAACGGGATCCCAAACACAAAACAGGTCATGACCAAAATTCGAAAAACTTTGTGATCAAAATAAAAATGTCGGCCAGCCGTCAAAACCGACTCTTTTCCCCGTTCGAGCCGGTATTCTGACAAATATCTACTGACAGCCTTCACGCTGCCGAACTTTCGTTTCATAATGCGGGTCCTTATTTCTCTTTATTTGTATGTCTCTTTTTCTTCGATGTTGTCTAATGTCCCCCGGTGATTCTAATTCTGCCGCTGCTGACGCTGGTTCCTCCAGTGAAAGCGCAAATGCTGCGCTGTCGGAACTGCCGGCTTTGATCTCGCAGGCGATGGCCGGTGATCAGTTTCGGTTTTCACAACGGCTGCGGTCGATTCGGCAGGCGCAGAAAAACAAGAAGCCGTTCGATAAAAGTCTGAAGCGGCTGCGTGAAGAGTTAGAGAAATCGCTCGAACGTCGGGCGACACGATTGAAACAGTGCCCCAAGATTACGTTTGACAAGAGCCTGCCGATTCATGAAGAGTTGGATTCCATCAAGCAGACCATCGAAGCGAATCAGGTGGTGATCGTCTGTGGGGAAACGGGTTCGGGAAAATCGACTCAGCTTCCTAAACTTCTACTCTCGATGGGGCGCGGTATTGGTGGTTTGATTGGTCATACGCAACCTCGGCGGATCGCTGCCCGTGCGGTCTGTGCGCGAATCTCCGAAGAGTTGGGTCGCGAACAGGGAACCGCATGTGGCTTTAAAATTCGTTTTACCGACACGACGAATCCCAACACGTATATCAAATTGATGACTGACGGCATTTTGCTGGCAGAGACACAAAGCGACGGTTTCCTGAATCAGTATGATACGATCATTATTGACGAAGCCCACGAACGTTCATTGAACATTGATTTTCTGCTGGGCTTACTCAAACGATTAATTCTTAGACGCAAAGACCTGCGCGTGATCATCACGTCTGCTACGATCGATGCCGACCGGTTTAGCGAACATTTTGCTGCAAACGACAAACCGGCGCCGATCCTGAATGTTTCAGGCAGAACTTATCCGGTGGAAGTTCGCTATCGTCCATTGGATTCGAAACCGTCAGAAAAAAAACAATCCAAGTCACAGGATAACGTGGCTGACGAACAATCGTTGCTAGCGAATGCCGTCAACGAACTGGCGGCCATTGATGATGGCGACATTCTGATTTTTGTGCCGACAGAGTGGGACATCCGCGAGACCGCCAAGTTATTGCGGGGGCGCTCGATCATTGGGGATGATGGTGCGCGGTCGACAGAAATTGTGCCGTTATACGGTCGGCTGTCGATGGCGGAACAGAATAAAGTGTTTCGTCCCTCCTCTTATCGGCGGATTGTGATCGCCACCAATGTTGCGGAATCTTCGATCACGGTGCCTGGTATACGGTATGTGATCGATACAGGTCTGGCACGGATCAGCCGTTATAGTAGTCGTTCGCAAGTGCAGCGGTTGCCGATTGAGGCGGTCTCGCAAGCGTCCGCCAATCAGCGAGCCGGTCGCTGTGGTCGTGTGGCGCCCGGGATTTGCATTCGTCTTTATAGCGAAACCGATTACAAGAGCCGCGATGAATTCACGTCACCCGAAATTTTGCGTACGAATCTGGCATCGGTCATTTTACAAACGCTGAATATGAAACTGGGGGTAATTGAAGAGTTTCCGTTTCTCGATCCACCCAAGCCGATTGCGATTCGCGATGGTTATAATACTCTGTATGAACTGGGAGCAATCGACGAGCAGCACAATCTGACTGACATTGGTCGGCAACTGAGTCGTCTGCCTGTGGATCCACGCATTGCCCGTATGATTCTGGCGGCCCATGATGAAAATTGTCTGCACGAAATTTTGATCATCGCTGCTGCATTGGAACTGCAGGACCCGCGCGAGCGACCGATTGATAAACAGCAGGCCGCCGATGAAGCGCATGAGCAATTTCGTGATCCCGATTCCGATTTTCTCAGCTTTCTGAAACTGTGGGACTTTTATCATAAACTGAAGGATGATTTGTCGCAAAGTCGCCTGCGTAGAGCGTGCGTGCAAAGTTTTCTGTCTTACAATCGGCTGCGGGAATGGGCGGATATCTTTCGACAATTACGACAACTGGTCGAAGAAACCGGGCTGAAGCCGCATCCGCGGAAAGATGATTCCGCATCCATCCACCGCGCACTGCTTCCCGGTTTCCTCTCTAACATCGCCATGCGGTCGGACACCCACGAATATACGGGTTCGGGTCAGCAGAAGTATTTCCTCTGGCCTGGCTCGGGAGTCTTCGAGAAAAAGCCGAAGTGGATTATTTCGGCGGAATTGATTGAAACCAGTAAGCGTTATGCACGGACTGTGGCAAAAATTTCGCCAAACTGGATCGAGCCGACTGCCGGTCATCTGGTGAAAAAGAGCTGGAGCGATCCTCGCTGGAATGGAGACGCCGCTTCGGCTGTAGCGACAGAAAAGGTCATGCTGTTCGGGCTGACGATTGTTCCCCGGCGACCCGTGCATTATGGAAAAATCGATCCCGAACATTCGCGGACCTTATTGCTGCAATATGGACTCGTGGAAGGGGACATCAATTTGACGATTGATTTCCTGTCGCATAACCAGAAGCTGCTTTCCGATCTCGAACAGCAGCAGGCCAAGTCGCGGCGATACGATTTGATCCCTTCCCAGGAACAGCAATTTGCGTTTTACGATGAACGGATTCCGACGGACGTTTATGATGGTGTTAGCTTGAAGAAGTGGTGGAAAGTCGCCAACAGAAAAACGCCGACACTGCTGAATATGCGACTGGAAGATTTTTTCGAAGAAGACTCTCAGGAGATTGACGAAACTGAATTTCCCAACGCGATCAACCTGGGGAAAATGCAATTTCCGTTGGAATATCATTTGGAGCCCGGCGCTGAAGAAGACGGGGTCACGGTTTCAATTCCGCAGGAAAGTCTGAACCAACTCTCGCCGCAACGCCTGGGCTGGCTGGTGCCGGGACTGCTGGAAGAAAAAGTGGCAGCGATGATTAAATCGCTGCCCAAGTCGGTTCGTCGATTGCTGGTGCCTGCACCTGAGACGGCGCAACAGGTGGTCAGCAAACTGGAATTCGGGAAAGGTTCGTTTGAGGAGACGGTCGCGGAAATGCTGTCTCAAATTTCGGGGGAGCGAATTACCGCCGATTTATTTGAATTGCAGCGGCTGCCTCATCATTTGCAGATGAATATTCGTGTGCTCGATCAAAGCGGCGCAGCAATCACCAGCAAACGGAACCTGACAGAGTTGCGACAGGAGTACGGCTCGAAAGCGGCAGACAGTTTTAGTTCACTCTCTGATGAGCATTGGAGCCAGACAGGTTTAACCGATTGGACATTTGGTGATTTTCCGGCTGAAGTGCAGATTCAACATGATCATCTTTCACTGACCGGCTTTCCGAGTTTAGTTGATGAAGGGACATCGGTGGCGCTCTGCTTACGTGATGCCCCCGAACGAGCGGCCTATGAAACGCGGTTTGGCTTGAGACGCTTGTTTGTTCTTGCTGAACACAGACGCCTGAAAACACAGATTGAACATCTGCCCGATATGAACCGCATGTCAATGTACGCGACCGCGATCGGTGGGATCAATTTGCGCGAACAGTTGATCGAACTACTTGCGGAACGAACACTGTTTGGTCAAAAAGAACGACTGCCTCGCAACACTGCACAGTATCAACTGTTTGTAAAAGAATGGCGGAACCTGATACCAGTGGCCGCTCAGGATCTGGCCAGTTTGTTGCCGGGTCTGTTCGAGCAGTATCATAAGATTAAAATCACTCTGAATAAAACCAAAGTACCCGCCTGGAATGAACCCTTGCATGACATGCGAGCGCAACTCAAGGCTATGATCAACGACCGCTTTCTGGTGAGCACGCCTTACCCCTGGCTGCAACAGTTCCCACGATATCTGCAGGGGATGGAACTTCGTCTAGGGAAACTGGGAGGGACTGGTTTGAAACGTGATATCAACAATATCCGTAGTATTTCACGTTACTTCGAATTGTATTCCCAACGCGCCCGCCAACATCATGAGCGAGAGATTATTGATCCACAGTTGATCAAATTTCGCTGGATGCTGGAAGAGTTTCGCGTGTCACTATTTGCCCAGAAACTGGGAACAGCTTTGAAAGTTTCGCCGAAAATTCTGGATGATCAATGGGCGGCGGTACGAGATTGATTACCTGTTCTTGTGTGGCAAGATCAGTTCCTGATTTCGTCAAGACTTCTTCTTTTATTGAGTGACTTGCGAATGATATTGACGTGTGATGTGTACTTAAGAGGTCACTTCGAAGTATTCGTTAAAATCTTCCAAAAGTTGATTGATGATTGTGGAAGAGCCGAGAGCATAAATGCTGTCGCCGGCATTGATGATTGTAGTACTGGGAGGCGGCATTTGCGGTTCGTGTCCGGGTTTGCAGATGCCGACGATCATAATTCCTTTGTTACTGAAATCGGTTTCGCTCAATTTTTTTCCACAATACGGATTCGCTTCATTGATCTGTAAGTCAGCAACTTCAAAACCGCCGATGTTTTTACTGGCGACTTCGACTAAATCTTCCACGGCAGGGTGTATCATGAATCGGGCAATCTTGACTGCTCCACTGCGAAATGGGCTGACTACTCGGTTGGCACCTGCATGTTTGATTTTTTCTCCGGCTTTATCATCACTGGCGCGTGCGATGATTTGAAATTCGGGATTCAACATGCGGGCTGTCAGTACTACATAAACATTGGCAGCATCACTGGGCAAGGCAGTAGCCAGAGACTTGGCACGGTCGATGCCGGCATTCTGCAGTATGAAATCATCGGTGGCATCGCCATGAATATAATACCAGCCTTTTTCACCACAGACAGCCTGTAAATGCTCTTCATTGCTGTCAATCACGACGAATGATTTTTCTCTTTCATGGAGGTATTCACAAATGGATTGCCCCATGCGACCAATGCCACACACGATGAAATGGCCATCTAAATTCGAGATTGTTTTCTCCATGCGTCGCTTCTCCAACATCGAACTCATTTGTTGACGAACAATCCATTGCCCGAGCAGTGAAACACTATACGTAAAAATCCCCAAACCAAATATGAGATAGAAGATGATAAAAATCTTGCCTTTGTCGCTCAATTGGGGCAGTAATTCATAACCTACAGTCGTTGCAGTGATGACAATAAAGAACAGGCTATCTAACCAAGATATTCCTTCAAGGAGGTGTATTCCTACAGTACCAAATATCGTAAATCCAAACAGCAGGCCAATAACGCGCAGAGCCCGTACCTTGGCAAACCTGTTTGGTTTTGACAAATCAATGTTTGAGAACGCCATATGAAACATGTCTGAGAGTTTACAGTCTGAATAGAATTTTGGATAGAATACTCGTCTTACTCGGAGGTAAAAATAAAGATTCCGGTTGTTGCAGGTCTTCTAATAGAAACTCGACTGCCTTGAGTCCGCTGCGAACCGCTCCTTCCATGGTGGCAGGCCAACCTGTGGCGGTCCAGTCTCCAGCAAGATAGAGACCGGTGACATCTGTTCTTTGTGAAGGGCGTAAACGTTCAATACCCGGTTTGACAGAGAAGACGGCCTGATGTTCTGTGAGCATCCGACTATGATTCAGATGAGCATTTCGCGTCTCCGGCCAGATGCGTGTTAAGTCCTCGATGACTTCCGCTATGATCTCGTCCTGTGTGCGTCCCTGCCTTGCTGCACCGGTCAAACTGTGGCTGGCGGAAATTACAATCTGATAATAAAACCCTTCTTCTGAAGCATGTTGCATCAATCGGCTGCGATTGAACATCCATTGTGAGAGACAGTCAACAAAGACGGCGTGTGGTAGTTCGGTGATTTCCCGATCGAACCAGAGATGCACGCTGGTAATAGGGGCAGACTCGATCTGTTCAATTTTTGATAGAGATTCCCGCCCGGGAAATTCGTCGGGTAACATTGATAGCACGCGTTGGTGGGGAACTGCTAAAACGACGCGATCACAGGCGATTTCCTGTCCATTCCGTAAGATCACGCCGGTCACTTTTCCGTCAGAAATCTGGACACGATTCACACCGGTTTGCAGGTGGACTTTTGCCTGTTGCTTTTCGAGACGTTTCAGAATTACAGCGCCATATAACTGTTCGAGTGGCACGGTAGGAATTATTACCTGCCAATGATCACGGGCTCTTAAAAAACCATCGACAAAAACTTTTTGCGCATGAGACAGGCTAATGCGTTTCAGGCTTTCGCTTAACGCACTGACCAGAACCACATTCCAGAATCGATTGATGACATTTTGAGACTGTCTCTGATCGACCAACCATTGAGCCATCGTTGGTTCCTGGTCTAAATCAATTGACATCCGTGCCAGTTTTTTTAAACCCTGTGCCAATTCAATTTTTTCGGAAAATGATAAATACGAGAGCCCACCAAAGGCTGGCAGTAAATGTAAGGGAGTGGGCAGAAACGAGCTCGCGGAAAAGACATTGATTTTGAACTGCCCATCGGCCCGGTTTGATCTGGAATTATTGGGGCCGACGAAATAGAGGTGTTTTTCTCTGCGAAAGTATGGTGCGATTCCTGTCATTTCACAAAATCGATTAAATTCATCGCAGCAGCCCATGCTGACATGCTGACAATTATCAATCAAATGCTGTGTTTGTTTGTCTTCAAATGAACTGGCCCTGCCTCCCAGTCTGGAACGCGATTCGTACAAGGAGACGGGTATTCCTCGATCCGAGAGCGTCACCGCACAGGCCAATCCAGCCAGCCCACCTCCGATAATGACAACTTCTGCGAATGGGGCTCCCAATGATTTATCCTGACAAAAATTGTTTTAAGAAAACAGCCCAGGTCTGAAATATGTGTCTGTATTTCCTGAAGGCCCTGACATAGTATGTGAGGATACCGAAATTAAGCTGTGATCCTAGTGGTGACTCTGTGAAATCATGAAATATTTAGGGATTCAACAGATTCAAATCCAGTCGAGGTACTGGCTACAAGCGGGAAGAAATTTCGTCTATCCTCCCCGTTGCTCTCTGTGTGGCATCTCCCAGATTTGTTCGGGAAGTAACTGTGGTCTTCAGATCGAACGAATTGCGCCGGAGGTAGAACAGTCGTGTGATCTCTGTGGTGCACCTGTTGGACCACATCTGGATACGTCAGCTGGCTGCAGTTATTGTCAAAACGAACGTTTTTTATTTACCCGCGCGGTTGCTTTGGGAAAATATCAGGGTGCCTTACGCCAATTAATTCTGAATCTGAAACAAAACCATGGAGCTTATTTAGGAGGGAGTCTGGGAGGCCTGCTTTATTACCGAAATCAAGAAACCTTCGAGAAATTAGCCCCTGATTTGATCATTCCGGTGCCCTTACATTGGACAGCCCGGTTGCTTCGTTCGCATAATCCTGCCAGTATCATTGCAGAGGCTCTGTCACACCGCTTGCAAGCAAAATACTTCGGGAATATACTCGCCAAACGAAAAAGGACACCGGCTCAAACCAGTTTGACACTCTCAAACAGGAGAAAAAATTTACGGGACGCATTTGCAATACGCAGATGTAAACAGATAGTCGGACAAAAGATATTACTTGTTGACGATGTAATGACGACCGGATCAACCGCCAATGCAGCAACGCGAGTGCTACTTGACGCAGGTGCCAGTGAAGTGAATGTTGCAGTGGTTGCCAGAGCACCAGGCGTATGATTTATCAATATAGATTCTCCATAAAATGCGGTTGCCGTTTTTATGGATACAATAGACAAGGCTAGTACTCCGATGGATTCGAGTACAACTCAACCTCCGAATGAGAAACCCAAAAAGAAGTCGGAGAAGAAAGCCATCAGCACAACTCATCGTTTTTTTCTGAGAGGGCTGGCAATTAGCCTGCCACCGATTCTAACTTTGGTCATTGTGATCTGGGTCGCGGGAATGATAAACAGTTATATCATCGTTCCCACAACGACCACCGTCCGCTATTCGTTCGCTTATTTCATGGACGCCTCTCAACCTCGAGACAGTTTCGTACAGTTAGAGAATCTGCCATCACTCGAGTATTGCAGGAAAGACTATTTGATTAGTAAATCAAAAGTTCCAGAACTAAATACTTTGGAAAAGAATTCTGGTAAAAGAGCGACTCAAAATATGGTGATGTCTTTTGCCTGGGTTCCTTTTGGAGATCGGGCTGTCCCTTACTCGGATTACCGTGAAGTTGCCAAACGAATCAGAGCTTCCGATATGCCTACAACGGCAATCGGGTTATATATGGAACTGGCAACAACACGCTGGTTTAAAAGTCTGTTTCAATTAAGTGCCGTTGCTGTCGCTTTAACCATTGTTGCATTGTATTTTCTGGGACGATTTGTCACTGCGCGGGTTGGCTCGTGGATGGTGCTCAAATTCGAGCAGGGTGTGCTTGCACGCCTACCAGTTGTCAGTAATGTGTACTCATCCGTGAAACAGGTAACAGACTTTTTCTTTAGCGAACGGACCGTTAATTACAGCCGCGTGGTGGCAGTGGAATATCCCCGACGGGGTATCTGGTCTCTAGGATTCGTAACCGGCGACAGCATGCTGGAGATGACAGTTACCGCGGGAGAGCCTTTGGTCGCGATCCTGATTCCGACTTCACCAATGCCGGTTACCGGATATACCATGAGTATTCCGAAAAGTGAAATTGTCGATCTGAATATTACAGTCGACCAAGCGTTTCAGTTCTGCCTTTCCTGTGGCGTACTTGTACCTCCCCAGCAACGAGTAACCGACGAATTGCTTCGTGAAGAACTGGGCAAACGACTTCTTGGTGACCGCAATCTGGCCGGTTTTAATGTTCAAATTGTACCACCGGAATCTGGACCGCTCGCGTCAACCATCGAGAGTGAGTCGACTACAAGTGAAACACAAACGGAAAAACCAGAAACGGATCCATCAGAGAATCAGGAACAGCCGCCGGAAACAAAATGATCTGACGTTGTTCTCGCACTGATTGAATCACTTGATTTATAATCTTCAGGCAATTAAGAAAGTCATTGATGAACCAGACGTCTCAAGAACGTCCCTTGCGAATTGCAACGCGTGCCAGCCGTCTGGCACTCTGGCAGGCGCATTATGTAGCTGACTTGCTGAAAAGCCAGTCAAGCGAACGCGCAATCGAAATTGTCCATATCACTTCAGAGGGAGACCGCGATCTGACTTCACCGCTGTCTGAATTTGGAGGATTGGGTGTTTTTACAAGAGAAGTACAGAAAGCAGTTCTCGATGGCCGCGCCGATCTTGCTGTACATAGTCTGAAAGATTTGCCAACCGAACAAGCACCAGGGTTGCGACTGGCGGGCATCCCGGAACGAGGCCCGCTGTATGATGTGCTGATTTTTCCTATGGGCACGGCATCGGTAAGCAGTCTCTCCGAATTGCCGCCTGATTCACGAATTGGCACCGGCAGTTTACGCCGCCGCGCACAACTGCTACATCAACGCGCTGATCTGCAAATGCAGGAGGTCCGCGGCAACGTCGAAACGCGTCTGAAAAAACTCGATGCCGGCGAATACGATGCCCTTTGTCTGGCAGAAGCCGGCATGGTTCGACTGGACCTTCTGAAACATCGCACTTCTTTGCTACTGACTCCACCCGAAGTCTATCCTGCAGTCGGCCAAGGAGCGCTGGGCATTGAATGTCGAGATGATGACAATGAAACCTGCTCTCTGTTAAACGAAATTTCTCACATCCCCACGAAAGCGGCTACTACAGCTGAACGCAGTCTGCTGGCTTTTCTACGGGCTGGCTGCCACGCTCCGATTGGAATTCTAACTCATATTGAAAAAACTGAGGTGCATCTGGAGGCGGTCGTCCTGAGTGATGATGGACAAGAACTGATCAGCGCCTCAGCCACTGGTTTATTCAAAGACGCAACAGAAATTGGTATTAAAGCCGCGAAAAAATTGCTCGATGAGGGCGCAGGTCGTCTTATTTCGAATGATGATGATTCCTGAATTTGCATTCGTCTGTAGATGCATAAGGAAGAAAGTGATGTCAACTAAGACACTATACCTAAAAATTATTTCACTATTCTTCGAAAAATCGTCCTACAACGTGTGTCGATTCTCTTTTGGAATTCAGTTATACTGAGGATTAAACGGACTGCCTATAATTTACCTATTCAGGAAGAGCGGAAGGTTAAAGACATGGAACGTCACCCTTATCGCCCCGGTTTATCCGGGATTGTTGCATCAGAGACGGAAATTTCCCAGATACAGGGATCTTTAACCTATCGAGGCTATCCCATAGAGGAATTGGCCCGAGAAGCGTTATTTATTGAAGTTGCCTACCTGCTGCTACATGGCGAACTTCCCAGCCACGAACAATTGGCAGATTTTCAAACTTTATTGATCGAAACTGGCCAACTCCCGCAACCAGTGATTGCGGTCATCGATTCGATTCCTCCTCATATTGAAATGATGGAAGTCATTCGTACTGGCGTCAGCCTGTTAGCACACTTCGATCCACAAATGGAATATGGCATGTTCATGTCCGAATTTGCCAATGCACAATATCTGCTGGCCATGCTGCCACAACTCATATCGTACCGTTATCATCAGGTAAATGGTTCGCATGGAGTGAGACCGAATTTCCATCATTCCTATGCAGGTAGTTTTTGGCATATGTTGAAAGGCGACGAACCTTCTCAACTGGAAGAAGAAGCCTTTAATGCCGCTTTGATTACCTATGCCGACTACGGGTTGGCCCCTTCCACATTTGCAGCGCGTGTCGTGGCATCCACAGGTAGCCCGCTCTATTCAGCCGTCTGTTCTGCAGTCGGTTCGATCAATGGACAATTACATTGCAGTTCTGGCATTGGAGTTCTGGATGCTTTGCAGGAAGCACTTTATTCCGGAAATGTGGAGGACTGGGTTTGTCAAGAAATCACCAAAGGCAAAAGAGTGCTTGGGTTTGAGAGTTCACATCACAAGCCGCAAGACCCACGTTCGGCGGTTCTCAAAGAGTACTGTTCTCAGTTAGCCGATGCCCTGGGACTGACTGAAATGGAAGCCGCCGCCGATACCATCGAAGAAATTATGGCAAAGGTCCAAAAGGTTCATCCGCGTGTCGAATGGCATACAAGTCGCTTGCTGCATTATCTTGGATTTGAACCGGAACTGTTCACACCGATTTTTACTGTTTCCAGACTGGTCGGTTGGGTGGCGCACATCATAGAGCAATCAGAGAACAACCATCTGTATCAGCCCTCATCACGTTATGTTGGTATGGATACACGGAAATACAAACCGCTGCCATTACGAAGTTGATTTTATTTTGTCGGTATAAAATAGCCGTAACAGGATCGGCAGCAAAATCAGAGATCCTAACATACCACCGATCATAGCTACGCTGACGAGTGCGCCAAAATAAATCAGTGGAATGAAGTGTGATAAAGTAAGCACACTGAACCCAGCCACCAAAGCACACGTTGCAAAGATGATGGCACGTCCGACACTCTGGTGCGTTCTTCTCAATGCATCAGTAATCGAAGCACCACGCGAACGTTCTCTCAAAAAACCGGTGATGAAGTGAATACTGGAATCAGTTGTCAGCCCCATTGAAACACTGGCTATCATCGCTGTGCCAATATTTAAAGGTAGTCCAAACCAGCCCATGGTACCTATCACTAATACGATGGGAAACAAATTGGGGACCATGGAAATCAGCCCCATTTTTAGACTGCGAAAGGCAATGGTCATCATTGACAGAATACTGGCACCTGCTAAGAGAAAGCTGACTAACTGATCTTTGAGCAGGCTGTCTATTAGATATGCCAGTAAGATAAATATTCCGGCCGCTTTGCCCGGTTCCGCAGGTTTCTCATTCGAATCATCTGCAGTCTGCACCAAGTCAGAGCCGGGAAAATGCTTCTTTCCCAATGCACTAATTTTGTGAATCAATGACAACTTTTCTTCTGCAGACTGTCGTTCTATCGCCCGTAAATAAATGCGCATGCGTCCTTTTTCAGGATTGTAAAGACTGCTCACAAAATCGGGTTGTATCAGTTTAATTTGATCCATCTTCGACTTCAAAGGATCAGAGGCGAAAGGAATTTTTGGCAGGAAATCAAGTGTTTCAGTGAGAGCAATCACCTTAGTCAGTTGCCGCGGGTTAATCTGTCGTAGCTCATCTGCCAAAGCACGAACGCGATCGAGATAGGTTTCATCTAACTGGGGAGGAGCCGGAAAATTCACTTCCATGGTCGAGGCGCCTCCTAGTCGTGTCTCGACAAAATCGAGTGCTTTCACGATATCACTCGACTCTCGAAAGTTCTTACTGAAATCCGTTTCCACCTCCAAACGATAGAATCCACATCCCGCCAGTAGAACAAATAGTGTAGATACTCCTAATAATATTTTGGGATATTGTTCTGTGCCGATACAGATTTTTTTCAGGTATCGCTCAAGGCCGCGTTCCGAAGAATGTTTGCGTGGTGCACTCAGATAACCTAGCGAGATACCCCCCGGAAGCAAAACGGTTGCCGCCACGAGCACCATCATCGTACCGATGGCCATCATAATTCCAAAACTTCTGACCGGAGCAATTTCACTTGAAAGCAACGATGTGAAACCGGCAGCCGTCGTGGCACAAGTCCAGAAAATTGCCGGTAATAATTCGACCATTGTCTGACGAATGGCACGAGGACGTGAGATGTTACTACGCTGCAATTCCTGAAAGTGGACGGCAACATGTGCGACTGTCGCAATACCGATAATTGTCACCAGGGAATTCAGCATGGAACTAACCATACTCAATTGAAAATTCCCCAATACCAAAATTGCTTCCGTCCACAAAATAGAACAGATCACGACTAATAAGGGCAGCATGACCCAGTGTAATCGTCGGAATAAAAGAAACAGAACCAAAGCCAGCAAACTGAGTGAAACTTTAAAAAGTACATCTCCATCTTCCTCTACATACCGAAACATATCATGTACTTGCACAGGTTCACCGACAACATAAGCCCTCGGCGTATGTGCTTTCGCTAAATTGCGAATCCGCCGAAAAGTTTCTGCTCGAGGAATGGGAGATCCTTCTTCAGGTAATAATCTCAGAACAATAGCTGTGGTTTGCGAGTCTTCACCAATCAAAACTCCTCGAAAGAGTTCCGTTAATTCATCTTTTTTGCGTCGAACGAGGGCACGGAGAAAAAAGTTCAACTGGGGAGGCGAAAGTGCATCAGCCAGATTTTGAGTTACTTCGGTATTCAAGCCCGGTACTTTGCTTAATTCCTGAGAAAACTCACGGACTTTATCCAGCTCTTCCTGTTCTAATAAATTGGGAGATGTATAAGCGACGAAGACAAGTTCATCGCCTCCGAATAATGATTTACTCTCCAGATAATCCAACAGGTGCGGGTCATCTTTGGCGTAGAGGGATTCAATTGATTGTTCAAATGAGAGCTGAGAAGCCGGAAAGACGGCAAGCCCTGTAAAAATCAGGGAAATCAGCAATAGAATCCATCGCAGTTTGTAGAGACGATCTACCAATGATTCAAGCCATCGCCGCGGGTGACTACTCATAAGGAAAGACCGTATCCTGCTGCCGAAAGCAAATTATATGATAAGATTGAATGCATTACTGTGTTGCTGAAAGTGTTCAAGCCCTCAGCTACAGCGAATCTGTCATCTCGGACTATATCTTAGTAGAAATGCGATTTCATCTCTGAGGAGACATTTTTTACGAGGTGGCCTTACATTCTATCTTGAGAAATCATTAAAAACCGATCAAACCCTCCCCTTGTTTCTTCTCTCTCGGAGCTGCATACTTTAAAAATCTTCCCTTTCTGAACTGTACGGATACGATTCTGTGACTCAAACAAGCCGCTCACATTTAATTTTGCTGCTGATTCTCATTCTGGCTGGTGGACTCCGAATTGCTCTGGTCTATTTACAGACTGATCAGTTACAGCAGGATCGAGACGCCTATCTCGCGATTGCCGGGAATATGGCGATGGGTCATGGTTATTCATCCACCCCTGATCCAAATGAGATCCAGCCAACGGCGTTTCGCCCCCCCCTTTATCCTGCTTTGTTATCCGTACTTTACTTTCTCAACGCGGCTCCCCTCGGCATTGGCATTGTTCAAATTATTCTGGGAATTCTCACCGTCTGGCTGACCTGGCAGACAGGAAAACGTCTTCAAATGCAATGGGCCGCGCTCGTCGCTGCTGCCATTGTTGCGACGGACCCGATTCTGCTGCAATATACGACTTACCCCATGACGGAAGTGCTCGCTGCTTTTCTCACGATTCTGTTGCTCTATCTGCTGGTGACCAGTTTGTCGATAAAAAGCGTGTCTGGCGAAAAGCAAGTGATTCCTCCCCTGTTCTTCTGGACCGGCGTCGTCTGGGGCCTGGCTATCCTGTGCCGTCCGACCTATCTCGCCTTTTTGGGAATCTGGCTAGTGGTCCGATTTACCGCTTCGCTTATATTCAAACTGCACAATCGCAAATCCGAATCGATGAAGGAACGAAAATGGAGTCCTGTAATGTATCTGGCTACTGGTATTATGCTAGCCGTTTCCCCATGGTTCATTCGAAATCTGGTTGTATTTCATGCACCGATTCTTTCAACAACACACGGCGGTTATACATTGCTTTTGGGAAATAATCCTGTCTTTTATGAAGATGTTGTCCAAAAACCCTGGGGTACAGTCTGGTCAGGAGAAAGTCTCAGTGACTGGCAAAAAAATCTGGAAGATCAAATTTCACGTCAGGTCCCCCCCCTCGAAACAGAACAGGAACGAGACCGCTGGATGTACCAGAGGGCAAAAAACAATATCGCGGAGCAGCCAGAGCTCTTTGTATCGGCGTGCATTCTTCGATTCAAAAGGCTTTGGAATCTATCCCCGCTTACCAGCTCCGCCCTCCTTTCGACACCGTTGGTCGACTGGAGTATCGCCGGATATTACTCAGTGATTCTTATTGGCTGTATTTGCGGAACTTTCCTGGTAGTCTGGAACAGAGAGCAAAAGTGGGAACCATTCATCTGGCTGATTTTGAGTTTTACGGTGGTCCATCTCTTTTACTGGACCAACATGAGAATGCGGGCTCCCCTCGTGCCGGCGATTGCTCTTTTAAGTGTTTACGGTTGGTCTCAACTCAGTCGATTTTTCAAATTCGGCAGTACCGTAAACCGCGATGCTAATGATCAACGTAACATATTATAGAGAATTACTTTACAATGCGAGTACTGCTCGATTCTACCCACTAACTGTTCTTGACACTCTTCAAGAAATCGGCCTATAATCCGCGCCCATTTATCTTGGTTCAGCAGACGAAGTTAGTGCCTGCCAACCTCAATCCGTAATCCTCTATGTGTTGTGACCTCAACAACGGAGGATATTCCATTCAGATCATATCCCCTTCATCAGAAGATTGACCTACCCGGTTATCACTTCAGGAGTGCCCGTGTCGGGCGAGATTAATTCCGTCTCTCGGTATGTTTCGCGCACCATCTGGCAAGCCATTGTTTTATCAACAATGCTTGGCGGCATGTTGACAGATGCGCCTGCACAAACCAGCTTCTTCGGTGCTCCCAAAGCCTCTTATGAGGAATTAGAATACGAACCATCCGAAGAAGAACCGATAGAAGTTTCTGCCGAATACTCTCAACAATGGGAAGAAAACTTTGTAGAGGTCTCACTTCTGAAAGGCAACTGTCGGATAAAACAAGGCGATGCCGTTCTCAGCGCGCGACAGATGGTCATTTGGCATCGTAAAACCAGAAAGACAGAGCGAATTTCCGTTTATCTTGAAGGAGAAGTCCGAGTCGACCTCCCGGGAGAATCAAAGAACGAAAACAGTTTACTAGTCAATCTGGTTACTCAAAAAGGGATGCAAGTCAAGATCAGGCGGCCGTCTATCCGAACTGTATCTGCTGATGATCCCTTTCTAATGCGAGCTACCCAAAGACGTGGTATTCCCCACGATCATCAATTAAAACGAGCACAATTTATAGTCGAAAAGCCTCCATTGGAAGGCCCGAAATTGAACCTCGCGCCGACCCCGGAGCCGATGGGTGATTTTCGCAGAATCCGCCTTTTTCCACGCAGTGCCGTCCCTTACAACGTTCAAAGTTTTCCCTCAACACATACAGTTCCTCCCGAACAAATCTGGGTTATCACTGGAGGCATCAACCTGTTAATCGATGGTGTCGAAGGTTTGGACGTGGTTGATATGTCCGCAGATCGCATCATTATCTGGACTGACGGACGGAATACACAAAACTTTAATTCTGAAATCCGTCAGTCAAAAGAAACTCCTTTCGAAATTTATCTCGAAGGTAATATCGAAATCCGACAAGGTTCGTACTACCTCAAAGCCAATCGTGCCTTTTATGATGCCCGCGAAGAAAGAGGAGTTTTGCTGGACGCTGAACTCAAAACGCACCTTCCTGCACTGGGAGAAAACATCCGCGTCCAGGCCAGCCAAATCCGTCAATTATCGAAAGGTGCATATCTCGCACAAAATGCCTGGGCCACGGGTAGCCAATTTGGAAAACCCGGCTATCGAATTCAATCTTCTGATATCTTCATTGAAGATCGGTATTCCACACCGTGGCTTGGGGCAGGCTCAAATGAACTGGACCCGCTCACTGGTCAGCCCGTTCCCCAAAAACGTGCGTGGATGACGAGTTCCAATAATACATTCCAGATTGGGAACGTTCCTCTTCTATATCTACCTTACGTTACCAGTCCGGCAGAAGATATTTATTTTCCGATCACTGGATTACGATTTGGCAACGACCGCATCTTTGGATTCCAGGTGGAAACTGAATGGGATATGTTCAAGCTGCTGGGGCTCGAACGTCAACCGGGAACTAAGTGGGAAGGTCAACTGGACTACTACTCCTACCGTGGAGTCGGAATTGGACAATCGGGAACTTATGAAGGTTCCAACATGCTCGGCTTCGATAATATTTTCAGTGGCAATGGGAAAATGTTTTATATTCACGATAGCGGGACTGATAACCTCGGTCAGGATCGTAGGGCATTGGTCCCTTCTACCAGAGATCGATATTTTCTGAATCTACAACACAGACAGGAATCTCCATTCGGAATGACTCTGACGGGAGAGGGTGGCCTGCTCTCTGACCGAAACTTTCAGGAAGAATATTTTGAAACTGATTTCGATAATGGCAAAGATGTGGAAACTTTGCTGCACCTTAAGCAACAGCAGGAAAACTGGTCCTGGTCGGTTCTGGGCAGAACCCGCTTGAATGATTTTTCGAATACGACAGACTGGCTTCCCAAAGCAGACCTGTTCCTGCTGGGCGAACCTTTGTTTGGGAATTTATTGAGCTGGACTTCGCATTCTTCTGTTGGATATGGAAAACTGAAACCCGGAGCCCCGCCTTACAACCCTGCACAAGATGTTTTTACGCCACTGCCTTTCATCGCCGATTCGCAAGGCGTGGTCGCAATGACGCGGCATCAACTGGAAGCGCCGTTTAATCTTGGCCCGATAAAATTAACCCCGTATGTCATGGGGGAAGCGGCTTACTGGGAACAAGGGCTCCAGCAACAGAAAATTGACCGGTACTATGGATCAGCGGGTGTACGTAGCAGCATTCTCTTTGAGCGTATTTTCCCAGATGTTTACAATTCATTTTTTAACCTGAATGGTCTGGCACATAAAATGGCGTTGGAAGCAGATTACTCTTTCAGCGATTCCAGTGAAAGTCTGACTAACATCGCACAATACAATGAATTTGATGACAATGCGCAAGAGCGATTCCGGCAAAGACTGGTGATCAACACCTTTGGAGGTGTATTACCACCTCAGTTCGATCCCCGATTTTATGCCGTTCGAACCGGGGCAGGTCGCGGTGTGACTGACCCTTATTATGAATTAGTTGATGATCAACAAGTGCTAAGATTAGCCTGGCGCCATCGCCTGCAAACTAAAACAGGTCCTCCCGATCAGTTGCGAATTAAAGACTGGATGACATTAGACCTTGAGGCATCCTATTTTCCCGATGCACAGCGAGATAACTTTGGCGAAGATATTGGATTGATCGGTGGACATTACCAATGGTTTCTTGGGGACCGAACAACGATGGCTGCGAATGCCTATTATGATTTATTCGATGGCGGGCAGGAACTTTGGGATATTTCTCTCACCAGCCAGCGTACCAATCGTTTGTCAGCCAATGTGGCATTGCAGCAGATAAAAGGGGGCGGCGGCCTCGACAGTCAAATTATCTCTGCCAGTCTGTTTTATACCATGAGTCAAAAGTGGAGTGCTGGGATCAGCACTGCCTATGACCTGGGAGAACACATTAATCGTGGCCAAACCCTTTCGCTCACACGAACCGGAGCCGACTTCCTCATGAGCCTGGGAATGACCTATGATCAAAGTACTGGTAATGCCGGAATCGGTTTAACGATTATGCCACGCTTTGGGAACTTCGGCACCGGGCCCGGTAATTTCTCCTCTCTATTCGGTAATGCTACTCAATAACAGGACTATCGACGGTGATTAAATCACAGGATACTGAAGTAAAAAAACGCCCGAAAAATTCCACAGCGCGCGTCGTTTCAGAAAAGCTACGACCCGAGTGGAGACAACGTCTGGTTGACGCCGAACGCGGGATCACTTTCGGAATTCGCCTCGATAGTACTTTCTTCATTCACTTTTTTTCGGGAAGCGCTGTCATCGCCGCGGCAATGTTGCTGGGATTATCAGCAACGCACTGGGCAATTATTATTCTGGCTATGACAACGGTATTGAGCGCCCAGATGTTCAATCAGGTTTTGAAGTCCATCTGGAATCTCATCGGAAGTCATTTACCAGCGGAATCACAGAACACGTTCAAAGCAGGTACTGCTGCTGTCTGTGTCAGTATCATGGGTTCTGTCATTACCATTGCAATCGTATTTTGTTCTGCCCTCTATCGTCTGCTCTTTTAATCATAAATTGTAAGAGTCAGAAATCTCCCATCCATTGCGAACCCTGTTTCAATTGCAGATAATTGCCGTTCATTCCAATTTTTTGCCTTGAAAGACGGTGGTTACTGCTATGAATCTGGTTCGAAGTATCAAGTCTTATTTGACTCTATTCATTCTTTGTCTGCTGGCCCCTGGTTACTTGCAGGCAGAAGACCTGATTACACCGAATCCACGACTTCCCAAAACGACTCCCTGGGATTTAAAGGTACTCAGCAAAGCTCCTCAATTTGAATGGATCGATGAAAAATCGCCCATTAAATCTCTATTCTATCAGGGTCTGGACTATCGAGGAAAACCGACAAAAGTATTTGCCTATTATGGATTTCCTGATTTGCCCAAGACACCAGGCGCAAAACGACCTCGGTTTGCCAGTGTCGTGCTCATCCATGGTGGAGGGGGAACCGCCTTTCGCGAGTGGGTCGAGTTATGGGTAAATAATGGCTATGCGGCCATTGCCATGGATCTGGCTGGCTCACGGCCCATTGATGGGAAAAATCCGCATGATCGAAAAAACAGAATACGACTTATGGAAGGTGGGCCAAATCAATCGCATGTTGAAAAGTTTGAAGCAATCAAATCAGACAAATCAGAACACTGGTGTTATCACGCACCGGCGAATGCCATTCTGGCACACTCTCTAATAAGATCGTTTCCCGAAGTGGATCAAGATCGTTCTGCCGTCACAGGCATCTCATGGGGTGGCTATCTGACCTGCATCGTCGCCGGGCTTGATAATCGCTTTGATGCCGCTGTTCCCGTTTACGGTTGCGGTTTTCTCAACAATCATTCCGTTTTTGGAAAAGCGATCAATCAATTACCTCCAGCTGATGCCAGGCGTTGGATGCAACTCTACGATCCCGGTCAATATCTGCCTGCGATGCAAGTACCCATTTTCTTTGTGAACGGCACAAATGATTTTGCTTACTGGCTCAGTGCTTACCAGCGAAGCTATCAAGCGGTTCCTGAAACCACATATCGTAATATTCGTATTGAAGTCAATATGCGACACAGCCATCCGGCTGGTTGGGCTCCAAAGGAGATTTCAGACTTTATCAGTGAGAAACTCAATAATGCGGCGCCTTTGCCCCTTGTTCAAAACCCTGCAATCAAAGACAAACTGGTAACTGCTAAATTAGCGATCCCGGTGCCAGGCGAAACAGCAGCTTTACAGCACACCCCTAAAAAAGTCAAATCTGCAGATCTAATCTATACGACTGACGAAGGTCCAAACCCGGAAAGAAAATGGAAGTCCATTCCGTTGCAGATAGAGGGAAGAAATATTTCTGGCACTGCTCCGCCCGAAAACACGACCATCTGGTTCATCAATGTCACAGATGAAACAGGCTCCATGGCGTCAAGTCCACTGATGATGAACCTCTGATACAACATCCAAGATCAAAAATCAGGCGGCCGGTTTTTGTGGAATCTGGGGTGCAATTTTCTTTGTTACATCCCCTTTTTTCTGTTTCAGATCAAACAAACCGAAAATTTCCGCGGCGGTGAGACTTCGTGATTCGCACGTTGTATCTCCTTCACCCAGAATGGAACGAAACAATTCCCGTTTTTGTTCCAGTACCAT
>NZ_CALEMX010000245.1 GCF_937910335.1 uncultured Gimesia sp.
TATGGCGCAAATTACGTGCCAAAGCGAGGGAAGTCATCTGGGAAATGCGGGAGTAGATGATCAATCATCGTTTGATACCAATGGGGGTCTTTACTACTATGCCACCGGTTCCATTCCTCAATCGCGGGGGGGATTCCTGTCAGATCGAGATACGCCCGGCGAATCAGTGTGTTGCGATCCGAGATCGGCGACAAATCCAATCCCTGTTCCTGGAGTTTTTTGCGGACCAGGTGATCGATGGATGTCACTCCCGGCGGGGCATGCGGAGGCTGAAATGCCCAATGCCGTCGATCTTCCTCTGTCACAAGCGGATCAGGTTTCGTGCGGGCGGCATCAGAGCCGTGATCAACCACGGGGGCTTTTGCCGCGATCCATTCCCGCAGAGTATTCACTTCAGAACGCGGGGGGCGTTTCACAAAAAACTTCAGAAGTAGTTCACGTGGGGGGCAGGCATTGCTTTCGATCCGTTGAATCATGAGGCTGCCACTCGGGTTGCCCGAAATCAATGCGGGTCCATGGTCCCCCCCTTTTCGCATGCTCTCAGGTGTCCGGAGATCAAGCCCGCCTTTCTTGAGTCGCGCGCCATGGCAGGTAGTGCATCGCAATAACATGATTGGCAATACATCGTGTTGCGTGATGGTTTTTATTTTCGGTTGATGTGGTTTCTTGGACCTTGCTCCCGTAATAATCCATTGTTGAATGAGATCACGTTCTGCCTTCGTCAGTTGCGGCTGTCCTTCAGGTGGCATGTCACCATCGGCGATCATTGTCCATAGCAGGCTTTCATCAAGAGTTTCCGCAATCGCGGATTCTTCCGACTCTCCGCCACGGTGTAATCCATCGATTGACGAAAGATTAAGTCCCCCTTTTCGGACCTCGTCCCTGTGACATTTCCCACATTTGGCAGCCAGGACGGGGCGGATGTCCGATTCAAAGACGGGAATCTTATCCTCGGCAAAATTCGTTTGAAGTGAGAACGAACTGAAAATGAACAGTAGCAAGGTAAATTGCTTGAGGATCATAAAGACAGGCTGGCTGGTAGTGTTTCAGAATAGCGGAGATATACGAATTAATCGTAAGCGATTGTCTAAGGGGATACAAGGTAAATCTATGATTAACGGTGCCCCGGCAATGATCTTCCGTGGTGAAAACCCGTTAAGAAATGTGATGAAAGAAGATTTGATTTAGGCCTTGTCAGACACGATGCCGTTAAAGATCAGTTGTTTACTCGTAATCGACTACTCGTTCAAGATCCTCAAGGAGTTGACGCGCATTTACAAGGATATATCCGTAGAAATTACCTACGTACATTTGGATTTCACCGCATCGCCAACCAGTTCCAGAATATAAACGTAATTTCCAGCCGCTGCGGCCCACTTGCGACCGGAGGAGTGGGTGGTAATGGTTCTATACAAAAAGGGAACGGGGAACCAGGCAATCGGCTCGCCGGAGGTTGCAGGTTCGACAACGCTTTCCAGATCACGCCTGATTAACCGCCGGGGATAAGATTCCGGTTCGGCGGCTATTGTTGTGATGTCACTACTCCCCTCGATTACTTGCAAACATTCTCCGCTGTCAGCGTCCCAGACGCGGACGGTGTTGTCGTAAGATCCCGAGAGGATCCGTCTACCATCGGGGCTGAACGCCACGCTGAGGAGCCCATTTGTATGTCCGTGGAGGCATGCGGTTACTTCTCCGCTGTCAGCGTCCCAGACGCGGACGATCTTGTCGCCCGATCCCGAGAGGATACGTCTGCCATCGGGGCTGAACGCCACGCTCTCGACCCCACTTGTGTGTCCTTGGAGGCATGCAGTCTCTTCTCCGCTGTCAGCGTCCCAGACGCGGACGGTGTTGTCGAAAGATCCCGAGAGGATCCGTCTACCATCGGGGCTGAACGCCACGCTGGTGACCCGATTTGTGTGTCCTTCGAGTCGTGCGGTTTCTTCTCCGCTGTCAGCGTCCCAGACGCGGACGGTCTTGTCGTCAGATCCAGAGACGATCCGTCTGCCATCGGGGCTGAACGCTACGCTCTCGACCCCACTTGTGTGTCCTTGGAGTCGTGCGGTTTCTTCTCCGCTGTCAGCGTCCCAGACGCGGACGGTGTTGTCGAAAGATCCCGAGAGGATGCGTCTGCCATCGGGGCTGAACGCCACGCTGACGACCAAACTTGTGTGCCCTTGGAAGCATGCGGTTTCTTCTCCGCTGTCAGCGTCCCAGACGCGGACGGTGTTGTCGTAAGATCCCGAGAGGATGCGTCTGCCATCGGGGCTGAACGCCACGCTGGTGACCCAATTTGTGTGTCCTTCGAGTCGTGCAGTTTCTTCTCCGCTGTCAGCGTCCCAGACGCGGACGGTCTTGTCCGAAGAGCCCGAGAGGATACGTCTGCCATCGGGGCTGAACGCCACGCTAAAGACCCGATTTGTGTGTCCTTCGAGTCGTGCGGTTTCTTCTCCGCTGTCAGCGTCCCAGACGCGGACGGTCTTGTCCGAAGAGCCCGAGAGGATCCGTCTGCCATCGGGGCTGAACGCCACGCTGTTGACCCAATTTGTGTGTCCTTGGAGGCATGCTGTTTCTTCTCCGCTGTCGGCGTCCCAGACGCGGACGGTGTTGTCCCAAGATCCCGAGAGGATGCGTCTGCCATCGGGGCTGAACGCCACGCTGACGACCGATCCTGTGTGTCCCTGAAGTACCGCACGTTGTGCGGAGCCGAGCGGGAGGGGGCGTGACGCGCGCAGCCATTGGCTTGATTGTTGATCTTCAGCCTGCCATGTCTCAAGCAGTTCAGATAACTTTGGTCCGTGGCGTTCCCAGGGTGGACCTGCATTTGACCAGCCTCCCTCCGGCGGCTGGTAACACTTCGCAGCTGCAGGGGTGTCGTACCACCAGCAGTTGTTCCACAAACATTGAAACAACGCCTGTGGGTAATCTTCGGCATGTCGAGCAATAAAGTGCAAATCACGCCGCAGGGCTTCTTCCAGCAGTCGCATGATGCGATGTTGCGGACGGTCGGCAGGCAATGCAGCAACAGCCGCAGTAAAGTCGCCTGCCAGATCGAACGTCAGCCCCGCCTTCACTTTTGCTTCCAGAAATTGAATTGATGTGAGTGTTGTCTCTAACTCATCCCAGTATTTACCTTCTGTCTGATGATAGGGGAGTTCAGAGATTGCCCGTAAGCTTTCACCACTCCATGCAGGTGCATCAACCGGGTTCAACTGACGAAAGAAATATGTGGCTAACTGTTGGTGGGCTGTGGTTTGTTGCTCATCGCTCTTCAAGTACGTTTGCTGCACCGCTTTATAAAAGCCTCGATGGAAGAAGTCGATCAAGTTACCACGAGGTTGTAAGTAGGGACGTGTTTGCCGGAGGACTCCGAATAGATTTTCATTCTCCACATCATTACTGAGCAGCCCTTGCAATTCAACTTCAGAGAGACCACTTCGGGCATTGGCGAGTAACGAAAATAAACGTCGAACCAGTTCAATGCCAAATTCCATTTCCAATCGATCAAGCACCTGTGCAAAGATTGCCTCTTCTGTATCTTCAACAGTCTCAACCTGACCGAATGCCTTTTCAATTCGCTTCAACCGTTCCAGTCGAGCCTGCCGTTTCTTCTCGTCTTCAATTTCTTTAGCTAGAGATTTTGATTTGGCAAGTCGTCGCTTCCAGACCGGTTCTCCCTCTTCGTGAGGGTGAGGAAGTGTGGTAATACGGATATCAAGTTCATGAAACGAGCCAAAACCACGCAGTTCCTCTAATGCCACCAACAAGAACAGTGGGTTTGAAGTTGCCGGGTTGGCCAACAACAAACCAACTTGTAACGGATCAAGAGTTTTGGCAGAGAGTGAGGGAACCTGCTTGACAATTTCAAAACGTTCCTTATTTGTCAGAGGTTCGATCTTGAGATGTCCTCGCTGGTGATGCTGAAATGCCTGCAAAACTGCTTCATCTCGATCAGGATCATCAATACAACTGACAATAATTTTCACATGGGCAGGAAATTCCCACGGCAGCCAGGTGAGGGCATGCGCGTTATCAGTTTCATCCAACTGGTTGAGTGCATCCAAAGCAAACAGCACCCGTCGATCGTTCGGAACTTGTTCAATATATTGTCGAAACAAACTGCTGAGAGAATTTATATCAAGCGGAATGTCATCAGTGAAATTAAACTTTTGTTTCAGTACCGAACAAAATCGGTGCAACATTTGTCGCAGTCCAGTAGATGTGGGGCTGGCACCAACAAAGTGTGGAATTACCAGCACATCCTGATGAGAAGATTTGAATTCTGTCACGAACTTTGACATCGCCGCCGACTTACCCGATCCTGATGGACCTGTCACCAGACAGGGGACTGTGTGGTCACTCTCAGCAAACTTGAACAGTTTCCGCTGGACATTTTTACGACCAACATAAACACGCAACCGTGATTCCATAAAGCGTTGATGGTAATCAGCCTCTTCCGCCAGCGGATCAATCTCCGCCAATGTTTCGGTCGGTGGCTTGTCGGGCAAATCATGTTGAGCTTTAATTGCCCCCCAAAGCTGGTCGTAAACCGACTCACCAAAACTTTTCAATCCTTCAAGATAAACGACACTTTCTTTCTCCACGAACTGTTGAAGCTCATTATTCAGGTTGGAATATTCCTGAGGATCAACAATGCCATCACTCGCAATTTCATGTAGCGTCTGCTGGTTAGATTTATTGAGCTTTTGCTGTGCAATTCGCCAGTTGATTTTTAACCCATTATATTCGCAGGCGTAGTCTTCATAGACGGGAACATCAGCATCACGAATTCTCTGCTTGAGATTTATCAGTTTCTCGGCTGAGGTTTCTTCATCGCCTGAATCTTCTGTCGGTTTTTCACTGAGCATTTCATCCTGTTTGTTCTCCGGGACATTTTTGAGAAATGACTTGTCCCGAAAATAGAAGAACGAACGTGCCTGCATTTCATGGTCGTTCAATACGCCGTGGATGATCTCCAGTTCTGTGATCGATTTGCCAGTCATTCCCTGTACCCAGCCAAGTGATGGGTTGGAGAGGCTGGGAATTTCTTTCGGCACATAGCCGTACCGTTCACCTAAAATGCCAATGAACAACGGGCGGCACTCATCAATTTGTTGCAAACATAAATCAAGTGCACGATCATCGTCCACTTGTTCTTCGGTCACTCCCCAGCGAAGATCAATATCGATTAAGTAAATACGATACTTCTCCAGCCTTTCGCGCAATTGTGGAAAGACCCGTTTCACCAGCCAGTCCCGTTCTGCGTGCATATCACTAAACGTCGAGGAGATAAAGACCCGTACCGTTTTCCAACCAGTAGACATGTGATTTCTCCCGAACTCAAAGATGAGATAATGATTTCATTCTCACCTGAGCAGAATCGATATTCAAGTCCACAGAAAGAATGCGGTTTCTTAGTCCCGGTTGACTGGTTCCGTTTTAGATGACCTCACGGCCAGACGCAGTTACACGATGACCGAGTTTCGGAATCCTGATTGTCGAAACTGACTTTGTGGTCTTGAGACATGGGGAAATGTTTTTAACTGACTGCTACAGAATCATCATCTTAATTAAGAGATTGCTGCGCGAGGTGCTCAAGGCTCGCCAGGGCGGAACCCGTTACGTGCCAATCTGGTTGATTCTGTCATATTCAGACTGGGAAGAATCAGACTGGGAAGATTATCGGGGAAATCGTTGGGGAACTTCGAACTTGAAAGAATTGACAGCATGAAACGAGTAGTACGTCAATTTTGAATAATACAGGGGAAAGCGAATTATTGAAGTTGTGTTGTAACGAAACAGAAACTATAAACGGATATCTATATGCATATATCTTTAATGTGTGCGTGTGACTGATTAGTGTTCAAATTAACCCTGCTGTGAGACTGGAAATGACAGAGGCTGAAAAGAGGGAGGTTCCACCTGGTACAGGCCAGGATCGGCGATCATTTATCACTCGATTGTCTTGTTGGTGGATGGGCTTAGGGCTAGTGGCCGGATACGGATATTTTGCATCGATGATTGTTCAATTTGTATTCCCGGCCCGTCAATCTTCCATTAAGAGTTGGCAATTTGTTGCAGTCGCAAACTCACTCAAACAGGGGGATTCATTGACGTTTGTTTCACCCGCGGGTGAAAAGGCTGTCATCTCTTGCGTGGGAACCAAGGGGGCCAAAGAAGATTTCATTGCGTTGTCGAGTGTCTGTCCCCATCTAGGGTGTCAGGTCCATTGGGAAGCAAATCACAATCGTTATGTCTGCCCTTGTCATCATGGGGCCTTTGATCAACAGGGGATTGGGACCGAAGGGCCTCCTAAAGCAGCAAGCCAATCGTTGCCTCAATTCTCACTAAAAATTGAGGGCGGCTTATTATACATCAAAGCCGGGACACAATCGCTTGTCTAAAGCACTACAAAAAAAGTTTGCGGTTTCGATAGGAGCATGTCCAGTCGAGGCACACTCAGATGATCCACTTGATAACAGAAGCACGACGAGGACGGGACAATCATGGGAGTTGTAGGCAACTGGTTCAAAGAACGGTTACCTGTTTCAGGTGTTGAGCTTGCAGAGCTAACCAACGAGCCTGTTCCCAATCACATGCGCCGCTGGTGGTGGTGCCTTGGTGGAACGCCCGCGTATCTGTTTGTGGTTCAGATTGTTACCGGAATTCTGCTGGCGTTGTACTATCAGCCCTCACCCGAAACTGCGTTCGAATCCGTGAGACGCATTTCCGAGGAAGTCAATTTCGGATGGTTCATTCGCAGTGTGCATAAATGGGCAGCGACATTGATGATCGCTGCAGTCATTCTTCATCAAATGCGGATCTACTTTACTGCCGCTTACCGAAAACCTCGGGAAATCAACTGGATGATCGGGGTCAGTCTGTTATTGTGCACGTTACTTTTGGGCTTTACCGGATACAGTCTTGTCTTTGAACAACTCAGTTACTGGGGAGTCACTGTTGCCTCTAACATCTGCGATACGGTTCCAGTTGTTGGAAGCACAATCAAACAACTGTTGCTTGGTGGAGATACCTATAATCGCAACACGGTCCCCCGTTTTTTCATTCTGCATGCAGCGGTGCTGCCTACGTTGATGGTGGTCTTGATCGCTCTGCATATTGCTATCTTGCGGTTGCAGGGGATCACGGAATTACAATTTGAAGACGAACCAGAAGAAGGTTCGAAACACTTCGATTTCTTTCCCGACCACTTTTATACGGAACTGATCGTGGGCCTTGTGCTGATGATTCTGCTTTGTGTTCTTGCCACGCTCTTTCCTGCCGGAATGGGTACTCATGCAGACCCGTTGACAACGCCAGAACATATCAAACCAGAGTGGTTTTTCTATCCGTCGTTTCTGTGGCTCAAGTGGTTCCCGGGGACCATTGCAGTTTTAACATCAGGTTTTATTGTATTTATCATGTTTGTGTGGCCTTTTATCGATGCCATGATCTGCAAGATTACGAAACGAGACGATCTTTACTTTTGGATTGGCATCGCGGGTGTATTCATGCTCGTGGGGATGACGATCTGGGAGGTCCTGCATTAACACTTCCTAAGTTAGACAGGCACAGGCACAGGCACAGGCACAGAGTAACTCTTCAATTTTCAATTAAGTCACAGTTAAGTAGAGCAAGTCATGAAACTTCAAACCAAGCGAACTGTTATAGGCGTTTTAGGAATCATTTTTCTTTTGTCGCTGGTGTTTGTGCAAGCGATGGAAGTTGTTCGAAAGAAAGAAGAAGCCGGACTTGCGACGGCGCATATTACGGTTCCCGTTACCTCAAAAGGGTGCGTTGAATGTCATGGACAGGAGAAAATGACTCCTGGTATTGTCGATCACTGGGAAGGAAGTACCCACGCCAAAAAAGGTGTCGGCTGTGTCGAATGCCATAAAGCAGAAACGCAGGATGCAGATGCCTTCAAACATTACGGCGCACTGATCGCAACAATTGTCACTCCCAAAGACTGTAGTCGCTGCCATAAAAAAGAATCAGAAGAATTCCAGCATTCACATCATGCTAAGGCAGGGAATATTCTAGCTTCGCTCGATAATTTTTTGGCTGAAAAAGTGGAAGGTTTTCGTGATGATGAGGGGGGCCGCAATTTCTTCAATCCGCATTCTCCGACACCAGGTCGCCCGGAAATCATTGAAGTCAACGGTTCTGCCAGTGCATTTGTCGGCTGTCGTCAATGCCACGGCAGTAAAGTCGGCTTGTTGGGCAAAGACGGAAGCAAAATTACTTTTGAAGATCTCAAACCCGACAAAAACGGGCATCCTACAGTAAAACAGGTGGTAGCCAATATCTCGAAATCTGATGACGGCAGACCTAAGCTTCATCCAGAAACCTGGCCCAACACGGGGATCGGGCGTTTAAACCTGGATGGTTCAAGAGGATCCTGCTCGGCTTGTCATAGTCGGCACGATTTCTCTCCTCGACGGGCACGTCAGCCGGAAAACTGTGGCAAGTGTCACATGGGACCCGACCATCCTCAGAAAGAAATCTTTGAGGAATCCAAACACGGCGTTGCTTTCCGCGATTTAAAAGAACACATGAATCTGGACAGCGAAACCTGGATTTTGGGTAAAGATTATACTCAGGCACCAACCTGTGCGACGTGTCATATGTCAGGTAATAGCCGAAACGGCGGAGTAATCACACACGATCCATCGAGCCGACTTTCCTGGACGAACCGTCCTCCGGTCAGTCTGGTAATGGATACAGACAAAGATGGTAAAGTCATTAAAACGACAGATCCTGCAGAGCGGGAGAAATTACTTCACTCTTCTGCAATGGAAAAAAGAGATAACATGAAAAATGTCTGCCTGCATTGTCACACGCCTGATTATGTGAATGGATTCTACAGTCAATACGATGATTTTGTGGTTCTGTTCAATGAGAAATTTGCCAAGCCGGGTAAAGCCATCATGGCGGAACTTGGCAAGCAGGAATTGTTGACGAAAATTCAATTTGATGAAGAAATCGAATGGACCTGGTTCTACCTCTGGCACCATGAAGGACGTCGGGCAAGGCATGGGGCATCGATGATGGCTCCCGATTACGCTCACTGGCACGGGATGTACGAAGTCTCAGAACGATTCTACATGGAACTGATTCCGCAAGCCCGCGAACTGGTTGAACACGCACGAGAAGACGGCAATACGAAACAAGCCGACGCCGTTGAAAAAGTGATTAACGAGATCCTATCTCGCAAGGAACACAAATGGAGCCCGAAATTCTTAGAAAAGGGAAAGCATTCGAAACACGGCTTAAAACCAGAGGCTGAACGGACCATTCTCAAACCAGTCGGAGAATCTGCGAAAACAACCAAACCGGAAAAGCCTAAGATTCCTGCGAAGAAGGATGCCCCAAAATAATTCCGAAATCAGGTTCTTAATGAAAGACCTGCTAAGAGATGGATTCTTCTCAATGATGATTTGCGTCGACGACTTGCCGTCAAAGGTAAGGTTTCAGGTCGAATGCGACTCTTAGATGTTGGTACTATGTTTACACCTGATACCATATCTCCTTTGGCAAAAGAGTTGCTAGCCATGAAATGGGATTATTCTTATCTGACGTGCCCCCACGTATGACATCAGCCACTCGATATTGTATCCTATTGGATCAATGAGTTTTCAAAAGCCTTTGCGCGTTGGACTTCCTGACGCATTCAAGGAAAATTTTGAAAAGCTGACGCCGTAAACCAGGGGATCCCAAATGAACTGGTACTTTGAATCAGGTTTGAGTTGTGTTTTAACGATCATATTGTCTTGCCATGTTCAGGCAGAAAGTGACAAGATTGATCGGCCGAATATCGTGTTGATCATGGCGGATGATCTGGGGTATTCAGATGTTGGTTGTTACGGCGGTGAGATTGATACCCCGAATATCGATCAGCTCGCCGAGAATGGTGTGAAATTCACACAGTTCTACAACTGCGCTGTCTGTCGGACTACACGAGTCTCTCTGCTTACCGGACTGCATCCTCGGCGAGTTAAAGGGAGGATGCTACACGACAATATGACAACCCTTGCAGAGGTTGCGAGAGCGAGTGGCTATCGCAGCGGCCTGATCGGGAAATGGCATTTTCCAGTTTTGAAACCCAAAGATCGAAAGCGGCTCCCAACGCGGCGAGGTTTTGAAACATTTTATGGTATTGCCGCGGGATGCTGTAATTATTTCAACCCCGCAAAACCGTTCCCTGAATTCTATAGAGGGCAGGGGCCCGAACCGTTTCTTGATCAAGAAACAGAGATCACAGAATTTGCTGAGGACTACTACACGACCGATGCCTTCACGGCTCGGGCCGTCAAGCAAATTAAACAGTTCGCAGGAGCAAAGGAAAAGGCACCATTCTTTCTACACCTTTGCTATACCGCGCCACATTATCCGCTACATGCAAAATCAAAAGATATTGCCAAATACAAGGGGCGTTTCGATAACGGTTATTTCGCAATGAGGGAAAGCCGTATCAAACGACTCAAAAGTTTGGGACTCATCAACCCGGAGTGGCAACTGTCAAAACCAGATCCGCAGACGAGCAAGCTTGCTTATGACTATGCCATCATACCCTGGGAAAAAGTTGACAATTTACCTCGTGAAAAGCGACGAATGGAAGTCTACGCTGCGATGGTCGATTGCATGGATCAGGGGATCGGTCGTGTAATGGATGCGCTCAAACAGAACGGTATCTCTGAAAATACATGTGTCATTTTCCTCTCGGACAATGGAGGCTGCGCTTCGCACTCGGGTTATCACCATGAAAAGATCAGGCAAGCACACGCAGCCTATAACAAAGAGCTTCCCGGCAGTGTCGCTACTTATGATTATGTAGCACAGGGATGGGGCTGGGCACAGAACGCACCCTTTCGTCGCTACAAAGTATGGACTCACGAAGGGGGGATTTCCACACCGATGATTATTCATTGGCCGAAGGTGATACAGGCCGGCAGCCTGACGCATCAAGTCGCGCATGTCGTTGACATCATGCCAACTCTGCTTGAGATGAGTGGTGCATCTTATCCTGAAAAGCGGAAAAATGTGGCCGTTTTACCCACCGATGGAATCAGTCTTATGCCGATTTTGAAAGGCGAAAAACGTATCGGTCACAAGTCTCTTTCCTGGTATCTCTATGGTAATCGTGCGGTGCGTCAGGGAAAATGGAAACTGGTCTGGGGAAGTAATGTCAAAAAATGGGAATTATTTGACATGGAGCGAGATCGGACTGAAACGAACGACCTCGCCTCAAAATATCCACAACGCGTGAAGCAGATGGAAGCTGCCTGGTTACAATGGGCAAAACGTACCGGAGCGCCACTAAAAGGAACGGCACTATGAAGAAGACACTCTTAGCGAATAATAGACTCTGGGTCATAACGATTTTCATTGTAAACGCATTCTGCTTCAGCACGATCGCCTGGTCATCTACCAATACCAAAGAGAAAAAAACGATCATTGTAGTCGGTGACTCTGCAACTGCTTCCATTCTGAGCGATCCTCAGTCTAAGGCAACGCTAGTCCGTTTTGAGGATTATGTGTCTAACCCACCACCAAAGAAATTAACGCCGGTGCAAGGTTGGGTCGGAAAGTTTCCTGTCCCGTTTACAGGATTGGTGAAACCTCTCAAAAGCAATACTAGCGTCTCGCCTCTGCCGGAACCGATCGGGGTGTTAATCGAAAGTTCCGCCGACACATTGGGATTCTATGATCCAAGTTCACGCGTTGATTGTGCTGACGCCCGCGCTGATAAACTCATTTTTCGTTTTGTTGATCCAAATGACAATCGGAAGGCTGCTACAGTCTCACGGATTGCATTTCGGGTTACCGGCACATCAGTAAAGAATGGAAAAGTCAGATATCGTCTGTACGACATTGCCGGAAAAATGTTGGGCTCTGGTTTTGCCAAATCTAATCCAGCCACGAAGCAAGTCATGTCAGAAATCGATTGCGAGGCAATCCGCGATGGAAAAACGATTTCAGCAATTCATAAAGTCATCGTCGAGCATTCGGGATCGGGCTATTTTGTCGTTGGTAATGTGTTACATCCTCAGCAGGCAGACCTTGGTTTTGTTGGGTTCAGTATCAGCAATAAACCTGTAACCCGCCCCGCTGACGAACTCTTCCCGACCGCTCATACTGATCAATGGCAACAATCCCAAAAAGCAGATCGCATTACTGATATGACTCGTTGCACACCCTCTGACGCTTTATCGAAACGACGTAAACATGCGAAATGGAAAGTGTTTGAATACGAGACCGCCGAATATTCTGGTAAGTGCCTTTCCGTTGGTCGCGAGTCATCCGCGCCCGATTTAACTTTGAAGCTCGACAAACAAGGCTGGCATGCGGTGTATATTGGATTGAGCACCATTACCGATCTGGTGCGTCCGGACAAAAACAACGTCGAAGTCAAGTTCACCGGCGACCCTGCCTACACCCGACTCTCTAACCGTCTCGATCTCGCCTCTCCGCGGCGTGATGTCTTGGAAGAAGTGTTTCTGGGGGTCGCCGATCTTAGCAATAACGATTTGCAGTTTTCCACGGTCTATCAGATGCCATCGCGCATCCATTATGTGAAAACGATCCCTCTGACCGCTGCAGAAGTTCGAACTGTGCTGGCAGACCGTAAACAGACAAAGACAAAAACTTTGGTAGCAACTTTCGATGGGTACACCTGGATTCACCCCTTTCGACCACAAAACCGTGCGGATCTGGCAGCGACATTCTCAGCCTATCGTGATAGCGATTTCAAGACGTGGTGGTTTCAGGTCGGCGGTGCAGATTTGGTGCATCATCCGAGTAAGGTAGGAAATTTGATGGGCGCTCACCTCGATACATTCGCCAGGTCAGTCGATCGCGAATTCGTCGAGTCTGTACGCCACTTGCACAAAAAAGGGATCGATCCTTTGAAGGTAGCCGTTGAAGAAGCACATGCCCAGAACGCGGAAATTATTATATGTCTGCGTGCCGCAGGTTGGAAAGGGGCCCCCCCGTGGGAGGAATTCTTCATGAGCAATTTCTACGAAGCACACCCCGAGTGGCGCTGTATCGACCATGATGGGACGCCGACGATGCATCTGAGTTATGCGGTCGAAGAAGTACAGGATCATCTGCTCAAAGTCTATCGCGAGGCTCTGGAGCGAGGTGCCGACGGTGCTGGGTTTCTGTTTCACCGTGGTATGCCAATGATGCTTTGGGAAGAAGCATTCTGCCAGCGATTCATCAAAAAGTATGGTGAAGATCCACGAAAGCTGGCGGAAGACGATCCACGTGTTTATCAATTGCGGGCTGAGATCGTTACCGGGTTCATCCGTAAGATTCGAAGGGTACTAGATGAGATTGCAAAGGATCGCGGCACACCTGATCAACGATTGAAACTGGCAGTTTCAACGTTTGCAACACTTGCGGACAACAAAAAATTCGGCCTTGATGTTGAGCGTTGGATTGATGAAAAACTGATCGATCAAATCGGTATTGCCTGGTTTGCATACTACACCAGTGGTCTGAAAACCAAGTCAGGTGATACTACCTACTACGCACGTATCACCAAAGGTTCGGGCGTAAAGGTTTTCCCATTCTACGTCGGTTGGAAAATGAAAAGTGCAAACGACATCCTGAGCCGGGTTGTTCGCGACTACGAACAGGGGGCCGATGGAATTGCAGTCTGGGATCCGAATCAGTTCGCGGGATGGCAAACTGGAAATAATCCCTACTGGCCACTGGTCTCCCGACTGGGACATCGTGAGCAACTCAAAGACCGCTCATTCCTTTACAAGCCGGTTGCTACACCATTGACGCGTCTTGGTGAGAATCACTACAGCCGTTGGTATCCCAACACGGGATTCTGACGATGCCACATCTTTGCCTCAGATAAAATTGATGAGATGGGTTTTTGCAGTACGATTGGGACGGATGGTTTGAAGTGAAGACCGCAAAACCTGTCTGTGATGTTTGAGTCAGTGAGTTTGAAATCCACTGATGAGAACTGATCGTGTGGCGGAATATTTCACCATACGGGAATACAGGACACTTTTGTAAATGAAATTAAAATCGCGAGCTGTAGACGATTCTATTTGTTCTCAGGATTGACAGAGAGCGATATCGGCGTGGAAGCGTAGTTAGTGCTGATATTATAGCTGACATAAACACGAGCCATGATGGCAATCGGAAGGTTTTTGATTGGCTTTGCTGTTTTTGCCGCTTCAAGAATAATTTTTGCTTCGGTCTCGTTCCCTTTCAATTGTGTGCGGCTTTGACTGGAAAGCGTGACACCGGGGGGAAGTTGATTACCGGAACTGTTGCTGTAATACTTGTGGCTCATCGCTAGAGTGACTGGATCTGAGTTGCCCTTTTGACGCGTAATTTTCACAGTGATTTCCGTTTTCTCTCCCGGTTTCAGATTAATTAGACTCGGACTTGCCTCCACAGTAACTAGATCAAGAGGCTTGGTGACGCCGACGATCTGAGTTTTACAGGGCCAGCGAATTTGAGCACTACCCCCACCTTGTTGCAATTCACAGGTCACCATTCCATAACGTACCAGTTCGTGTGGTGGTGAATCTCCGGGACGGGTCACACTAGCTTTACCTACAACACGCACAAGTCCTGCATCTATCTGAGCACTCTTGTCGGCACTTAAAATTAATGCACAGTGGTTCATTCCGGCAGGAATGGTCGCGGGGGTGAGTGTCACGCCTTTGGGCAGTCCTTCAACGTCAAGTTTTACCGGACCAGTAAAACCATTTAAACGCCGGATATGAGCAAACCATAACATACGGGTTCCGGGTGCAAGCATGGCGTAATAATATTCCCCAAACAGATCAAAGTCGGGACCATCAAATTCGGCTTTGAGGTAATAAACGAAGTGATCTCCCCCTCGTCCATTCATGTCCCGTACGGAAATATAATAACGTCCATCGGCTGGAGCCCGAAATCGTAACTGGCTGTCTTTGGCTGTCCAGGCGTAGGCATGCGGGTTCGTTGGTGTGTCATCTGCTTCGGCCAGTTTACTTCCCATTTCGTTATAGATTTCGATCAGACTGTCGAGCGGCAGGCCATGGCGATGCGCTTCGATTTCGAACTGATAGTACTGTCCTTTTTTGGCTTCAAACGAATAGAACTGGGCACCCTCTGGTTTTGTGATACAGCCGCTGATGCCGCAGGGAAGATTGATTTTTGTTGCGGTTGCCTGTGTTTCATTTCCCGTTTTGACAGCATATTGGGGCAGGGGACTGGTTAAAATTGAAACTTCATTGGTCAGGCTATCCTTAGTCTGATAACGCAGCGGATTCCAGTTGCCGACTTCTTCTGAAGCAGTCAGTACAACAGGATTTGCCGTTTCAAATCCATACCCCACGGGAGAGCACTGGGCCTGCTTACCTTGTTGAATTGCCAGCGGAAACATTGCCTTGAGGAATGGTCGATCTGAAAGTTCAATACAGTAAGAGAACTTTTTATTCCCGGCGAAGCGGACATCACGAATTTTGACAATGTATTCACCATCTTCTGGAAGCTCACAATTGAAGAAAGAATCACCGCCATAGAAGTTATCATTCTCAGCGACGATTTGCCCACTCGGTCCCACTAATGTCAAAATTGGATTCATATGATAGACCGGATGCTTTACGACCATAATGTGAATACATTCGGTTACTCGCTGGGCATATGCCTGAGCGGTAATCTGCTGACCACGTACCCCCTTGAATCGGAAGCAGTCAATATCTTCTGCCTTTTCACAGACACCACAAATAGCAGCCGGCAAAGATACTGCTTGCGCTGTTTCAAGTGTGTTATTTTTGTCACCGGATTCTTCTATCACCGGATAATCAGTGACAAGCAGATGGGAAATACTGGAGACAGCCTGATCAGTGGCTACTCGAACTTCGTAAACGCCAGTTGGCTGATCGCTGGGAACCGACACGTCAAAACGAAATGGTGTTCCAATCGCCGAGCGGTTTGTACGAGGGGCTTTGATGGGTTTCGTTTCAGCAAATTTCATCACAATACCGGGACGGTCGAAGAATGTGGCATAGGTATTGTCGAGTGTGAAGTTACTACGCAAACGCACCTGACGATTCGTTCCTCGCTGAACCGCAACCGGATGAATTGAAGTCAGTTGCCTGAAACCAATTTTCGCGTCGACACTCTGTGGCACTAAAAATTCTATGGCGAGCAGACTGACCAGTGTTATCAGAGTGTATAAGCGATTTGATTGAAGTTGCATGGATTATCCCATCAGTTCAGGAATCGGGTGACCATCGCAGAGCCGGATCGGGCGTCCATCGGGGGCGGTGTGGAACGTATCCAGTGAAATACCAAGTTTGGAGTAGATCGTGGCAGCAACATCATGTGCATAGTATTCATTGCCGACGACTCGTTCTGCTTTGGCATCGGTTTGGCCAATCACGGTCCCTCCAGGAGTACCAATACCTGACATACAGATATAACTGGCTGTCGAAGAGTGATCGCGGCCTGCATTTGCGTTGATGACAGAAGTGCGTCCAAAATCGGTCATCCAGACGACCAGAGTGTTCTCCAGTAATCCACGATCTTTCAAGTCTTCAATCAGTGCGGTCATTCCCTGATCGACGGGAGGGAGTTTCGTTTTTAGTGTTTTGAAGTTACTGCCATGTGTATCCCAGCCGCCATCGCTGACGGTGACAAACCGGGCCCCCGATTCCACCAGTCGTCTCGCGAGCAAGCAGCTTTGTCCAAATTTATGGCGACCATAGGCGTCGCGCAGCTCGGATTTTTCCTGAGAAAGATCAAATGCCTTTTTGGTTTGCGGTGAAGAAATCACTTCAAATGCGTTGCGATAAAATTGATCCGTTGCCTCAAGGGCTCCTGCATTTTTCTTATCTTTTCGCGGTAAGGTGTCAAGCAGATTGAGCGCTTGTCGTCTTTTATCAAAGCGGGAGAGTGGTAGTCCACCCGGTGGTGTGACATCGCGCACTTTAAAGTTTTTACTGCTGGGATCGCCGGGTACTTCGAACGGGTTATATTCAATTCCGAGGTAACCTCCCAGGCCAGCGCGCTTGAGCCGATCGACTTCAGATCCGAGTTGAATAAACGGGGGCAGCGAATTGCGTTTTCCTTTTTCTTTTGAAACAGCCGATCCAAAACAGGGATAAGTAATCGTCTGGTTAAAGGGTTTTCCCGACATCATGATCGCATCGGCGGTGCTATGACTGCCATTACGTGGATTGAGGTTTCGCAATACGGAAAACGATCCTAATTTTTTCGCAAATTGCGGCATGTATTCCGTGAACTGAATTCCGGGAACCGCGGTTGAGATGGTTTTAAATTCACCACGAACATCCGCAATTGCTTCGGGCTTAGGATCGATCGAATCGATGTGGCTGGTTCCACCTCGCGTCCAGATCAGAATGCAGTTCAAATCGTTTTTTTTGGCAGCAGCTGCCTCGGCCTGCAGGGCCATGTCAAGCGAAATACCAAGTCCGGCGAGAGAGCCGACCTGCATCAGAAATTTTCGCCTCGAACCACCCTGGCAATTCCAGTCGTGTTGTTTGAATAGATTTAACATCTATCAGGCCCTTAATTGAAAAACGATTGAGGAGGGTTGGGTAGGGGTGAGAACGATCAAAGTGGTTTCGTCTTCATGAGTATTCCAAGTGGAACACTCGAATTTCCATTTTAAAGACTCTGATTGCCTATGACAACACATTATCAACAAATTGGGTGTAGAATGGTGTAAGCTTGATCTTTCATGTTGAAACCATATCTTTCCGCTAGTAGAATCATTAACCACGATTCGTCTATCTTACCACAGTGTGTGTGGAATCCCTCCTTTATCTCACCTGCCTTCAACCTCGCTGTTGAATGAGAATATTTATGAATGCATGTTCAACCCGTTTTGTGTTCCTCAGTTTGTTGATGTTCTTTGGTATCAGCAACATCGTTCATAGTGCAGAGCGGCAGACGACACTGCGCGTCGAGCCAGCCGCACTCCGTCTGGCAGGTGAATTGGATCGAGTCCAACTTGTTGTTACCTCTCACATCACAAAGCATTACTCGCTCGATGTGACTCACCAGGTAAAATATCGTAGTCAGACACCTCAGGTTGTTTCCGTCTCTCGCAGTGGTCGAGTGACTCCGTTGGCAAACGGGAAAGCAATCATTGTCGTTCATTCGGGTCAACAATCCGTCAATGTGCCTGTTGTTGTGACCGATGTGAGCGTCAGTCGTGCAGTCAGTTTCACAGAAGATGTTATACCGGCGTTAACAAAGGCAGGTTGTAATCAAGGGGCCTGTCATGGTGGGCAGTTTGGTCAGGGGAACTTCAAGCTCTCGTTATTAGGTTATGCACCAGAACAAGATTTCCACTCGATCGTGCGTGAATCTATGGAGCGGCGTGTCTCTCTTCTTGCGCCAATGGAAAGTCTGCTTTTAAAGAAAGCAAGCAATGCGGTTCCCCATGGTGGCGGCAAAAGGATGGATGTTGAATCGCCTGAGTTCCAAACTCTCCAAGCATGGATCGCAGGAGGTGCGGTAACACCAACCGAGAAGGAAGCCAGGCTTGTTGATATTCAAATCAGTCCGCACGAGCATCAGTATCACGCTGATAATACAAAACAATTACGGGTGATTGCCCACTATAATGATGGTAGTCAGCGCGATGTGACACACCGTTCCCGCTTTGATAGTTTGAAATCTGGGATTGCTGAGGTTACAGAGGAAGGGCTAGTGACCATCAAGAGCCAGGGACAGACGGCGATCATGGTCCGTTACCGGGGTCTGGCCAATATTTCGATTGTCGTGCAATCGTTCGCCGACAATGTTGATCTCCGCGAATTCGTGCCAGCGAATTTTGTTGACCAACATGTGAAATCACGTTGGAAAAAAATCGGGTTGAAACCATCACCCGTTTGTAGTGATGAACAATTCATTCGTCGTGCGTACCTCGCATCGATTGGAACGTTGCCTGCTTCTGAACGTGTGGAATCATTTATCGCCTCGAATGACAAAGATAAACGGAATGCATTGATAGATGAGTTATTAGGATTAACGGGTGATCCCAAACGCGATATTTATATTGAAGAATGGAGCGCCTACTGGTCTCAGAAATGGGGCGATCTACTCCGGAACAATCGCGATCAAGTAGGCGAGATCGGCATGTGGGCCTTCGCATACTGGATTCGTGCCTCGCTCAGAGAAAATAAACCCATCGATCAGTTTGTCAGGGAGATTCTTCTCGCGCAAGGATCCATCTACCAGAACGGACAGGCCAATTTTTATAAGGTTTCGAATAATCCGACAGATTTGGCAGAGACCACGGCGGAGGTCTTTCTGGGAGTGAAGCTGCAATGTGCCAAGTGCCATCAGCATCCGTTTGAATCGTACAGCCAGACGGATTATTACGGTATGGCTGCCTTTTTTACGCGCGTGACCACCAAGAGAAGTAGTGACTTCGGTGGATTTGGAAATGATACGGTCGTCCGACTCAAAAGTTCTGGGTACATCAAACATCCCAGGACGGGCAAAATTATTCCGCCGACACCTTTGGGACAACAGCCTCTCGATTCGGTGCAGTCCAGAGATCTGCGGCGACCTCTGGCGGAATGGCTGACCTCTCCCAAGAATACGCTCTTCGCAAAAAATATTGTCAACCGGACCTGGGGATATTTGATGGGAGTGGCCCTTGTGCAGCCGATGGATGATATGCGGGCCACCAACCCTGCTTCCAATCCGGAATTACTTGATGCCCTCGCTGCGGACTTTGTTAAAAATGGATACGACTTACGCAAACTAATGCGATCTATTATGCGGTCGAAAACGTTTCAACTCAGTTCTATATCGACGAAAGAGAATGCCGGCGACTCGCAGTTCTTCTCACACTACCCAACGAAACGACTTCCTGCTGAAGTCCTGCTTGATGCCATTGATGTCGCTTGCGGCACTCAAGAACGTTTCAGTGGTGTTCCTCTTGGTACTCGTGCGATTGAACTTCCCGATCCCAAGTTCAGTTCGTACTTTCTCGATACATTAGGCCGCCCACAGCGAATTGTCTCTTGCGAATGTGAGCGAACTGCAGAACCAAACCTGGCACAAGTCCTGCAAATGGCCAATGGAGAATTGGTACAACGCAAGTTGTCCGATAAAAAAGGGCGGATTGCAAAATTGGTAGAGAAAAAAGTAAACGATGAGACGGCATTCAAAGAACTCTATTTAACCACCTTGAATCGTTACCCCACCAAAATGGACTTAAAAAACTGCAGCACAATTCTTGCTTCCGCCACCGATCGGCGTACTGGACTGGAAGATATCCTCTGGGCGTTGATCAACGGCCGCGAGTTCTTATTCAACCATTAACTGATGTTTTAATTTTAACATTATTTTTCATACCTGTTATGAATGGAAACTTGTTTAAGCAGACCGGCATAGCCGGGTAACCGGCCTGTTCTGGTCGCCATTTGAGAGTACCCTATGGTGAATTGATTCTGTTGAAAGATTCGTAGAGTGATCAAAGTCTGTTATCACACATCCGTACTCTAGAATATCAGCCGATTTATTAATCCGCGGACAAATTGAACTGCCATTGATACAGTCGAAGACTAAGTCGTGTGACTGATGTCATAATTGAGGGCATGTCATTTTAGAGAAGCCCATGCCACAAAACGTCACAAAGTTCTACAAATGGGAAATGTTGGAGCGGACCAGATAAAGCAAATGCCGTTGAGTTATAGGCTTACAACTCAACGGCAAACAAAG
>NZ_CALEMX010000246.1 GCF_937910335.1 uncultured Gimesia sp.
GATTCGAGCCTGGATCGATTCCTGGCTCAACCCAAATGGGAAATATCGGTTTAATGATCGATTTTTCGATTCAGCTACGGTTTGGCTGAAGAAAATCACGATACTTTAAAATGACCTGATAAAGGCTATTTCTTATTCAGTGCTAGCCGCAACTTATCAGATTCACGACTAAGTTACCTCTCAAGAGAAAGCAACTTTGAATCTATCTGGTTGGAAGTAAAGCATAGTTGATCATCTACTTAGGTTTCATCATTGCCGAATTGAAAGAGTAGTTTTTAGATCAATCCGGCTTTTCAATTAGAAAACCAGATTTTTGTTGATCGCCAGTATCGTTCACCCCCCTCTGAACGGTGCTGGCGTTTTTTTTATCTCCGGGTTTACTTTACGTTCTATATAGCATTCGCTTGTAAGAAAATAGCATTACAGAATTTCGTGAAATCATGAAAAATGCTCTCTGATTACGATTCGGCAGCGCGCTCCAGGCGATTATTGATTGTTCTTCCTAGCCCCTTCTCAGGCATTCGTAGCGCAATAATATTTTCAACTCCGGCTGAATCAAGATTCCTTAATGCTGTAAACAATTTTGCTGCAGCGACTCTCAAATCACCGGTGGGAGACAAGATCTCCTGAGCCGAAAATTGAGCACCCTTTAAAAACGTCTCTTCAAGCGGATACAAACTCAGTAGACCATTTACACCTTTTGCAGGCAATTCGTCTAACTTGTCTGCTATTACTAATCGAGCGCGCGGGGCATAATGTCTAGGCAACATTCCAGGACTTTCAGGGGATTTCACTTCTGCATGATCTTCAATTTTTGCGATGCGTACCTGCCCTATACATGCTTCGATCTCTTCAAGCGATATTCCTCCCGGTCTTAGTAAAACCGGGGTGTCTTCGATGCATTGGATGACCGTCGATTCAACACCTACAGAACATGGTCCTCCGTCTAAAATCAGTTTTATTTCATTGCCTAGCTGCTCTTCAACATGCTGAGCCAGAGTAGGACTCAGGCAACCAAACTTATTCGCACTGGGTGCTGCAATTGGTAGTTTCGCAGCTTCCAATAGCTGTCTCGCTATTGGGTGCGCAGGGATACGAATCGCAACGGAGCCTAATCCGGATGTAACGAGATCGGGAACAACTCCTGTTTTGGGAACAACCAGGGTTAAGGGGCCTGGCCAAAACTGTTCTGCAAGTTTTTCAGCCTGTTTTGATAATCCAAGTGTAAGTTGGTCAAGTTGATTGACATTAGAAATATGAACAATCAAAGGGTCAAAGTGAGGCCTTTGCTTTACTTCGAATATCCTGGCAACCGCTTCTGAATCAAGTGCATTTGCTCCAAGGCCATAAACCGTCTCCGTTGCAAATGCAACGAGCTCACCAGCTCGAATCAACTCGGCACCGGCTGTGATATCCTGACTAATTGCACAATTCATTATTATTTTTAAGTATGTAACTAAGAAAAAAGTCTATTGTTAATTGCAATTTTACTTCTGACGATCCCTTGAATAAATCAAAAAAAGACCCTCGCATCATATCAGTCTCGATACCCGGGGCAACCGGAAAAGCACACAGCTTTAAATCGAATCTGAGACGATTACGAGAGTCTCAATTTTATCAGAAACAAGTATAAACTTGATTAGCAAAGGAGTTTATTTTAACCTGAAAACTGAAATTGCACTGGAGTAGCCTGCTGCCTTCTTGGCAAATTATTTACGAGTTCTCCGGGTTTTTGACCTAAAATTGCGTTGACCCCTGCTTCAAGATCTCGATCGAGAGGTCCCACTTCTTCTAATTCACGCTCAGTCATTTTGACTGAAACATCCGGAGTCACGCCAGTCCCTGCCATTTCCCGTCCCGTAGGTGAATAAAATTTAGCAGTTGTTAACCAAAATGTTCCAGCTACAGATTGCAATGGAAAATGTGTTTGGACCGTTCCCTTACCGTAAGTTTTCCGGCCAACAATCAGACCTCGACGGTTCTCTTGAATAGCAGCCGCAAAGATTTCACTTGCGCTGGCACTATCACCATCTACCAATACAACAAGAGGAGTTTTCCAGGTTTGCTCATGCGTTGCTGACTCAACGGTATTGTCACCCTGGTTACGTCCACGAGTCGATACAATTTGACCAGATGGGACAAACCGATTCGAAACAGCAATTGCCTCAGTCAACAAGCCTCCCGGATTTCCACGCAAGTCAAACAGTAAAGATTTCATACCCTGCTGGTGTAGATTCCATAACGCCTTATCTAATTCCTGAACGGCTCCTTCTCCAAACTTTTCCAGACGGATCAATCCTATTTTTTGTTGTGCATCAACCATTTTCACCTCACTGATGTTTGTGATCCGAATGGATTGTCGACTCAGATTGACCCTGGCATCCCTGCTCCCTCTACGCACATTGAGGGAAATTGATGAACCAGCGGGTCCGGTAATCAGATTTGCAACTTCGTCAAGCGAAAGTCCTGTTAACGTTCTTTGATTTACACCTACGATTACATCACCACGTTGAAGTCCTGCTTTCTGCGCGGAACCTCCATTGATCGTTCGTAAGATGACTGCACCCTCTCGGTGAGTTTTTAATTGTACACCCACGCCCACAATATTATTGCCTCCAGTATCGACACGTGGTCCAGACACACTGGGCGTAAATTCGAATCGTGAGTGTTTATCAAGTGCATCCAACGACCCATAAGCGAACTCATAAATCACACCAGTCGGCTGCATTTGAAGTTGGCTTCCAGCAATATCCGCCGCCTGACGTAAAACGGTTACCGCTTCCTGTGAATTGCGAGCGGGATTTTGATTCATCAATTGCTGCCAACTTTGCTGTGCCATTCGAATTTGTTCCGGTGAGGCTGAAACACGATTGGTGCTCATAAACGCTTGATTTTCTACAGCGAATATCAAATTTTGTAACGATTTTTTCGTTCGTACATCGTAGGAAGGAGGTTGCACATGACGTGAGTCAATCATCCGATTTACTTCCAGGTAGAATGCATAAGCCCTTTGCGGGTCAAGTCTCTGCATCGTTGCCACAACGGAAGGACTGGAATATCGCTGCGACAACTTGGCTTTGACTTCCCGGTTAGGGTCTATGGGAATTTGATTGGGGAAACTTGTTTCATATCGATCCCGATCATACTGAGGCTGAGTCCTTTGACGTAATTCTCTAATCAACTCTCTTAATTTTTGATTGTCGAAATCATCTTCAAACGACTCACGTGGCTGGCGTGTTGGAAACGACTCGCTTGGCTGGCGTGCTGGAAACGATTCGCGTAGTTGGCGTTTTGGAAACGAATCGCGTCTTTCTCGGGGATTGTTTTCATAGTGATCGCGAGAGCGATCATATCGTTGATCGTTACCAGATAATAATCTTTTTAATTTTAATTCAAATTCATCAGATCGAGTATCGTCATATCTCGAACGCTGTTTTTGAAACCGCTGATCTCTGGAATAGGATGGCGGTAGAAGATCATCAATAGAATGATCCAAATTACGACGATCAAAAGTTGGATCATCAGCTCGACGATAGGAATTTTCTCGATACGAATCATAGTCTGCTGCGTGAGAGAGTGTTGTACACCCAGTCAAGAAAACAGCCGTCATTAATAAGACCATTCCCCAAACAAAAAGGCGTGCTGAATTAAAGGTTTCGTTTTGAGTGTAATTAAATTGTGATCGGTTCATGATCCCCTCCAATATAAGTCGCCTGGCGACTATTAAGTCCGGCCGATCAACTTCCTTTGTGATGGCTTAACGGAAATGAAAAAAGAAAATAATAAACGGTTCACATAGTATGTACCGTTCCGCTTAATTTTTTTAAGCGCACTGAGTATTCAAGGCCTGTTCCTGTTTTGTAGAAAGAGCAGAATCGATGGATTCTGAAATCTTTTCTTCTTCCAGTAGTTCTCCACGAGTGACCCGTATCTCGCTTGGGGCATCAATGCCAATTTTAATGGCCCCCTTGCCTGTCTTAAGAATTTTGATCACGATGTTGTCACCAATTTGAATTACTTCATCTCGTTTTCGTGTTAAAACTAACATCAGATAATCTCCTGTTATTGCTGACCACCAATGCGTTCTCTCATAAGAATCATATTGATGTCATATTGTTATTGTTAAGTGGCTAAAACTGATACATAGCATTCGGTGTGCCAATTCATTTATTCAAACAGATTCAAATACTTATATCTTTATATTGCATACACTTACGAATTTATTGATTTCTTTGCCGCAATTACGAGCACTTGATTGTGGCGTGTAATATTGACAACATATCTATTAACGAACCCAAAATTACAATGGATCAAAATATCAATAGTCCATTTTATGATTACACACAAAGGAATGAATCTCCCCCAAAAATCATCACTCTTTACTCAATCCGACAACTCAGCGGCAATGCCCCAGCTTCTCAACCAGAGTTTTACTGCCTTCTAAAAAAGTTCAACCTTTTCATTTCGATGACAATCTGTCTCTTCAATTGGATCGCGATGAATCGATGGCCAGCATGGTCTTGACGCAATTTACAAAACCAGTAAACTTCGCCGCCTGATATGATGAACTTTAAAGTTGAGACTGCTTTGCTCGCAGTATTGCTGCCTTTTTCAGCTTCTATCAGATCTTACAAAACATGTTAGCTATCAAACGGGCCAAAATTACCAACCATCGTTTGATGTTCAGCCTGTTCTCGACAGAGTGACAGTCATGGAAGACACTGGTTAATCAAGCCGTAGAATTCACAAGAAAGGATTGTGTGAATGTATTCCCGCTCCAGCCACACCACTACTAGTTACAAAAATCTCTTGGGATTTTTGCCCCCTACGTCAAAAGTTATCGTTGTACTTTTGGTTTTTGGATTCGCAACTGTTTGTTTCAGTCCAAGCGCACATGCACAATCTCCAAGCGACAATAACAGTAAACTTGTAAACGATTTACTTCGCTTGTTGGAAAAATCTGAATTAGCAACACGGGACCGTGAATATAAGCCATCGGGCTTGTATCTTCCTCCAACCCCTCAACTGAACACTTCACGAATCAATATCAGCGAAGTGAGAGATTTACTTGATAAGTTCTCGAATGACAGCTCGGCATTAGCAATCAGCCTTAACAGAGTCATGTATCAAGTTCCCGGGGTTCGTGAGTATATTTCCGATGTACTAAAAGTGAGAGCCCGCGCATCAATTCTAGCCGAAAAAGTTCGTCGTAGTAGCGATCTTACTTTGATAGCAGCAGAATACGGTGAAATTGACCAATTATGGAGAGTCGTCTCACATCAACTGGATCAAGTACGCGGCCTGGATAGAGAATCCAAGAGAATCGTTGTGCGAATGAATGACCATGATCGCAAGTTAGGCGACATGCTGCAAACTGGTCCTCAACTAAAACGAACCGAACTCTTAAGACAAACATCAGCGCTAGCCAATGCACTGGGCAATTTAGTAGAAGACATCGAAATTGAACTCTCGCGTGAGCCACAAAAATTTGACCTGGTGAGAGAGGGACAAAAAGTTGAACAAAGAATGATTCAAGTTTCTAATTTGATTATCGATCGACAGAATTATGATTCCATTAAACGAGAATATCTGGCTTTTCGTGACAGCTGGTACAGTTACGCAGCTCGCTTGCGTCCTTACCATAATCGCATTTTAAGTCGTGGAATCCAACGCGTAGTACAACAGGATCGATCAATTCAAGAACTTCTCTGGTTACCTCAGGATGGAGCCAATCTTGAGGAAATTGCGCATTTAACGGAAGCTTTGAAACGGGACGTAGACGAATTCTATCGCAGAGCTACACTTCGCCTCTTGATCAGCTTACCTCCAGCTAATTATATTTCAACGTCCGATGAGTTTTATGGGACTGTTGAAAATCTGATCGACACAGTCAACCATAATGAGTCCAGCAATGAATTGATTACTTCTTTCACTTACATTGATGATTCATGGAAAGATTTTTCCGCTTTGTTTCACAGTGTAGAAAGCCCTGCGGCATTGCAGCTGCTGGATAAAGTCGATTCTTCAATCAATGCATTGCGAGTATCACTTCGTGTCGAAGAACCCTCAGAAAATCTCGACCTCGCTAAGCTTGTTGTAGCATTGGAAACGCAAACTTCACAGCTTTCGATTATCGCTGAACAATGGTTGGCAACTGAGTCACCTTCTGTCAGAAGATCGACACAAAATGCCATTCGTGATTTCTCAACCATTGCTCATGAGCTTCATCGGCTCGTGATAATGAAACCTTCTTCAAGGTCACTGATTTCTGCGAAGACTTCAGAACTTTTCGAAAGCTGGTTTACGGTTCATGAGAAAATATCTCGATGTGACTCTCGTGAAAAATATCAAATTCAGGAGACCGCAGTTCGTATCACACAAATGTTGATGGATGTGCGATACGCGACCAAATAGAGAAATTCTCAGATTGATCTCCATTCAAGGCCCTTATTAATTGAGGGCCTTGTTTTTGCGCAACGACATATAAATAATTTAGTAATGGCTCTATTCTCAGAAAGCATAGCCATTTTCAAAGGCTAATCGAACTGATGATGAATTCTTCAAGCCCTACGGGAGGGGACCCGCATTCAAATAAGTCTGACATAACAGATCAGAATTTAACCGACTGGGTGGATTATATTGTTGCATACTTTATTGCCATTCAACGCTATTCACGAATTTCCTTTTTACATCTGGATGCTGATAGAATAGAAAGCATAGAATCAAGAAGTACTTCTTTTTTGCCGCTGGCGGGAATGAGTCTGGCGTTTTTACTGACAATACTATTGGCTCTCACGCAAGTTTTTTGGCCTTTAGCGATTGCCGTTCTGCTTGTTGGTTCACTCGAGTTAGTATTTCTTCGCACTTTTGTTCCCGAATCGATCCCCCTCTGCCGAACACTTTTAGTCTCTCAGAAGTCATCCACTTCTTCTGGAAATATTTTTGTCCTGACAATTCTTTTCATGCTATTGCGTCTCGTCATATTTCATCAACTATTTTCCAATGTCACTTCGATTCTCACACCCTGTATCCTGATACTGACTTCCATTTCTTTGGGAACCTGGATTGTTCCTTTTTCTATCAGCTTTACTTCTTCTCATGATGAGACTGCCAGATGGTTAAATCCCAATCGTCCTTTATCGAAGAAGCAACTGGGGTACGCCAGTTTATGTTTGATCCCATTATTTTTACTCGGATTTTGGGCCTCATTGCACTATCTGGCTCCAGCACTCTTAGCCGCTGCATTCGTAATATATTGGATTATGAGAAAACTGGAAGATCATGATACCGAAGTGACAGACACACACATTGAAGGACTGGCGTCTCTTTTTCAGATCATTTTTCTTTTAGTCTGTACCATAGACTTTTCATTTTTGAAGGAATTGTCTGAGTAAATCAACAGTCGTCATCAAGTGCTAGTGCTTTGTCAAGCTTGGAATTGAGGGCTAGGAGTGTTGTTTACGTGCTTCGTTGCTGCACTCCCGTAATCTCGATCACCTCAATATTCAAAAATGAACTCCACTAGTCCCATTGCCTTAACTCCGACCGCATTAATCCTCGTCCAAACTCTGAAACAGCTTTTAATTGAAAACCCTGTTGTTCGAGAATCGTGGACGGATCTATCAGCTTATGTGCTTGAATTTGAGCCACTATTTTGAAAAACAGATACATCAAATTCAGCCACATGCATGCTCTGAGTTGCTGGAACTTTCCGCCTGAGATCTGAAAATCTGCGTATAGCCAAAATGTGCCTCTTTTGCAGGAAGCAGTGATTTTAGAAATGCTATTAACGAGCGACTCTTCGTTAAACACGTCCAGGAAGAAGTTCGTTACTATCAAATCATAGTCCTGATCT
>NZ_CALEMX010000247.1 GCF_937910335.1 uncultured Gimesia sp.
TTAATACCGATCTCGTTAAAGGTGACTTTCCTGAGAATGATCCTCAAAACGATTAAATTCACATTACCCAGCGCCGAGCCGCTCAGATATTCAGCTAGGGCCGGTTGTTGCTATCGGATAGAATCTTTGTTTGCGCTTCGATGATTTTACGCTGGCGGGCAGACACATGGGTCTACCCCTACATGACACGTGGAGTTGTATTCTATGCGTTTATTGTTTTGGTTTTCTGTTTGTTGTTTACTAACGGCGGATAGCGCCGAGCCGCTCAAATACTTGTTGTCGGTGGCTGGTGTTGTGTTGGTTGGTTTGACTGTGAATCATTTTGTTGAACGGCGTGGGGGTGTCAAGTTTCTTTTGTTGTGCGATGGGTGGGTAGAAGTTGGAGAACGGTGGTTAACAGTGGTTAAAACGCGTCGAAGCGTGTTCGAAACGCGTCGAAAACCGGTGATCATTGGGAAGGAGTTCAGAAGATGTTGAGATCCATTTTGCTGAAACGAGGGACTTTTATGGTGTTGAATTTGAACTACTGTGGTTTTCTTCGGTGGATGAATGTCTTAAAAACTCAAAAACGACGCTTATAACGCTTTTTAAATTTGGGTCATCACGGTTTCAAAACAAAAAGTACTATGGATCAGGTTGTTTTTTGGGGAGGGAGAATGTGAGTTTTGTGAACTGATTTTTGTCGGACTGGAATTTTGATGGGTTATTCAAGTGCCGATAAAAAAATCCGCAAGCAGTATTTCAGTTTACTGCTTACGGAGATCAATGATTTCTACTTACTGAGTTTCGGTCTAGAATTCGCCGAGGACGTTTCCGTCTTGAATGGTTCCCAAAAATCGAAACGTATCGTAGTTCATATTTTCACTGAGAAACCGGACGGCCCCATCGCCCATCAGGAAATGGGCGCCTCCTTCATGTTTACTGGAGAAGTTTGCGATATGGTTTGTGGTATTGGGGGGATGGTGCATGGTCATCATGCCTCCCTGCCCTACGTGTCCGAGAATTAGAGAGGCGGGGCCTTCTGTCATGGAAGCCATCATCATGCCTGCAGGTCGGTCAGCTCCGGGAATGGCGGCGTACCAGGTCGAGTCGGCATTGATGGTGGATGTGGATCCCACGAATTGATGTTGATGAGAACGTTCGCCGACGACAATGGTATTGGATGTTCCATCGGTAATGTCACGCACTTTGACATTACTGTTGCGATACAAAATACCCTTAGCAGAAGGATTGCCGGGGGCTGTGGTTAAACTGCCATAGCCATAGATTCCCACGTAGTTTGCTGAAGAAAGTTCATAGGTATTCGATCCAACGGTGACTGAAAAAACACCCTGATGGGTATCACTGGGGCAACGAAAGATAGTGACTGCTTCATTGGCAAGGCCGATATTTGGAGCATCGGTGCAATTCAAGTTGAGATCGAGTTGATTATAAATGGTAGACTGATCGAGGAATGGCAAGAGCATGACACCCCATGCAAAACCAGAACCGGTTTCTGTAGAGCTGTCAGCGGTTCTGCTCATGCCTCTGGCGATGTATCCGGGAGGGTAGGCACCGTGTGTTTCTTCATAATTATGTAGGGCGAGTCCGATTTGTTTCAGACTATTTTTACAGGTAGATCGGCGTGCCGCTTCACGCGCTTGTTGGACTGCAGGCAGAAGTAATGCAATCAGGATTGCGATGATGGCAATTACCACGAGCAGTTCAATCAGAGTAAAGCCACGTTTCGGGCAGGAAGATTTCGGTGTTGAAGATTTCATCGTATGTTAACCTTTGACGATCATTAATCGGGAGCGCAGGCAGACCTGGCATGAACCGATTGATGGAGTGAAAACAGGGATTACAGTTTTTGCAGGAATCAACGAGAATTGAAGCCGCAGAGTAAACTGAAAACGTAAAGAGAGTCGTCGCGATTATTGCTGGGGAGGTGGGGTGTCGGGTGCAGTCGCAAGTGTGACTGGTACTGAATCGACGATGATCAACGGGATTGTCAGATCATCGGGTGTGAAGAGAACCGGACTCGAATTTAAATCACGTGGAGAAGCGGAATAGAGCCCGTCTTTTGCAGAGTTGCCACAGCCACATAAGGAAGAGAGCTGGCTGTGTTTGGAATTTGTTTGTGTGGCCGATTCTTGTTTGCTCTGATCGGAGCAGCAAGTCGGGGTTGTTTGTTTCTTGGTTGAGCAACAAGACCTGGGTTTAATTTTTTTGCTGGCAGTTGATTTACTGGTGGTAGATTTATTAGTGCAGCAGCATTGGGATGTTGTTTTGACTTGATCAGCGCAGCGACAGTTCTTTCCCCGATTCAGGCTGGGGGAAATTGCGGTGTTGGAGATCAGATAGAAGAGGCATAGGAGTGTTACACAGGATTTGCGCGCGAACGTTCCACGGCGATTTGCCCGTTGTGAATCATTTGTTGCGAATACCCGGTAAAACATCACTTGAAAAATTCTATTTAGCAGAGGTTTTTATCTTTTCAACTCAGGCAGCGTCCCTGCTATACATATTGTTCTTGAGTCATGGGAGAAAGAAAAGCGAATCCCGTCTTTTTTTACAGAACCGGGCAAAATAATTCAGATTGCTCAAGGGAGTGAAATTGACTTGGAATTCGCATTATTTGGATTTCGAATGTCGTGTTATAAACTCGACAACCTGCTCCGATTCTGGGTGTTGAAAGTGATGTCCTCTCGATTTTTCAGTACCTTTTTTCACGGAAATCACTTTAAAATTGCCTTTGCGTTTACTTTTGGGAACACGGCTGAACATGAGGTAGGTATTTTCGTCGGGGGGCACTACCTGATCGTTTTCTGAGACGATATGCAAAACCGGGATGCCGGCATCGGCGATCACTTGAATGCGGTCGACTGGATTGTTCGGATATGCCAGAGCTTCTTTTTCCGTCATTCCATATGCTTTGAGACAGTTTTCCCATGATGCTTTTGCACCCGGGCTTTTCCCTTTGCCTCCCGGCCAGCTTTTGAAATCGCAAACCGGAGTGTCAGCATAGATGCAGCTGACCTTTTCAGGATTTGCTAATGCCCAGTTGTAAATAAACAAGCCACCACGGCTCACCCCTTCCAGCGCGACTTTCTTTTGAAAGCCATGTTGCTTTGTCAAGTGTTCATAGAATTTGTTCCCATGCGCGATTGCCTGCGGTGATCCAAAGAGTTTAGCCACATCCATGTACGCGATGTGAAATCCACGTTTGACCAGTTCTATATCCATTTCATAATGAAAATTCGGAAAACGGGCACGCCATACCCAGGGGGTTCCTGATGCGATTTTTGTGGGAGTCACGACATAGCAATTGCGACCATCAATTTGAAAATGAAATCGCTTGAAGCCATGCCATTCGTCCTGGCGGCCTGTCCATTCAGATTTCCCTGAGCTATTTGTGGAGGCATATGCTTCATGTTCGGGGGCTAAAAAAAATATTGCCATTATAGCAATGAAATTAATGCGAAAAATTTGAAGCAGTGATTTCATTTTCTGATCCCTGACTGTCAAGAGACACTGTCGGTGTGTAATTGCAGTATCTAGTTAATAATTACGAAGTTAGCGTTTCAGTCTGATCTCTCTGATTTACCTGATCTGAAACCATTTGTCGATGGATTGCACTGATTTTATCGAATATGAGAGTTCAAACTGAATCGGAAGAGAGAGAAGAAAACAATGGGTAAGTGCCAAAACAATTTTCTGACATATAGTTTATTCAATCTATGAGTCAGGATTTAACTTGTTTCTAAATCTGACGTTTGGGTTTGTGTGAGGCAGTATCAACAAGATTCATGCCTTGGCATTGACATTTTTAAGTGTTTATTTGGTAAAGACGGGTTACTGCTATGTCTCTTATTCCATCTACTCATACAGCAGAAACATTGACCAAGCGGTTTTCAGACCCGGTCATCAATTCTGTCGTTGATGTATTTAAATATTTTGTCGGTACGACTGCAGAGTTAGAGAAAATTGTCAAAATAGACGAAGCGCCACGTTACGACATGAGTTCGGCAATTGAAGTCAATGGACCTGGTAAAGGGATTGTTGTTGTCAATGTTCCCCGCGAACTGATTTCAAAAGCGGTTTCGTTACTGATCGATGAGTCTTTAGCGGATGATGAGCATGTTTTAACTGATTTTTCATGTGAATTGTCGAATATGATAGCAGGCCAGGCTAAAAAGGCAGTTGATCACATGGGGTTCCGGCTAGGTCATCCGACGGAGATTGAATCTGAGAACATTGACAATTTATACCCGCCTGAAGCGGGGTCGCTGTGTGGTCTGTTCAATACCGGAATTGGTCCCGTCGTTGTCTTTTTTGGATTTGTAGGACAACTTGGTGATATCATCGATTATGAGGAAGAGGATGCAGAGAAAAAACGAATCATGATCATTGAACCCGATGAGTCGAATCGTGCATTGTTTAAAGGTTTGTTACACGAACGATATATTGTCGAAACTGCAGCAACTGTAGAAGAAGCTTTCATGGATGCAGCGATTCATACTCCCGATCTGATCCTGCTTGATATTGATGCACATGGGGGAGCACATGCAGAATCGGTGAAATACATCAAACACTCTCCTTTCGTCGGGGATGTCGAAGTTCTGGTAATGACATCAAATCGCTCAACAACCGCGATCATTCAGGCGTTCAATTATGGTGCCAATGATTATATACTTAAAACAGACTTCACAAAGCAGATCTTAGTTGGCAAAATAGAACGTGCATTCGGGAGAACGCCGGTACTCAAAGAAGCGAATGCTGTTCTCAGTTAAGAGATTTCAGGTACGAAGCAATCTATGTATAACCCCGGTTTGATGACCGGGGTTTTTTATTTGCTGTTACCTCCCCCCCTCTTTTTTGTGGAGTCGTAAATTGGATTTGAATGGAAAAGTCGCGGTGATCACGGGTGCTGCAGTTCGCATAGGGCGTTCGATGGCGATGGCTCTGGCAGAGGCGGGTGTAGATATTTGCATTCATTATCGTTCATCGAAAGAGGAAGCAGAGCAAACGTGCTCGGAAATCAGGGAGTTGGGAAGAAAATCATTGGCGGTTTCTGCAGATCTGTCAGATTCGCATCAAGCGGCTCATTTGATCATGAAAACCGCCATTGCCGAATTTGGCAGAGTAGACATTCTGATTAACAGCGCTTCAGTTTTTGAGAACAAAAACCTGCTTACTTCTTCAGAGGACGATTGGGATTCCCATCTGGATATCAATTTAAAAGCCCCATATTTCTTGTGCCAGAAGTTTGCGAAATCGATGCAGCGTGGACAAACAGGTCATATTATCAATCTGGTTGACTGGCGGGCACAGCGTCCCGGAACCGCGCATTTGCCTTATCGGATTTCCAAGGCTGGTCTGGTAACTCTCACGGAGTGTCTGGCCCTTGAATTAGCACCCAATATCCAGGTGAATGCAATCGCTCCCGGCGCGATTCTGCCGCCACCCGGCCAAGATTATTCTTATCTCGAAAAACGCGCAGAGCAAATTCCGCTCAAACGAGCGGGCTGCCCTCAGGATATCTGTGATGCCCTGCTCTTTTTGCTGCGATCTGACTTCGTAACAGGCGAAGTGCTTTCCGTATCCGGGGGAGAACAGTTCACGCCTGGAGTTTGAAAGTGTACTTAAGTG
>NZ_CALEMX010000248.1 GCF_937910335.1 uncultured Gimesia sp.
ACCGTTTATTATAAACCAATTACTAATTTTGTATCTATACTCACCTCAAAATTTATAAAATCTCGAATTCATCATTTTCTAATAGTCGTATGACTGGATATAATTGAATCACACCCACCGGAAAACCAATGATGTATCATTCAGACCAATAGCCACCGATTCTTATACAAAATAGCATAAGATGATCCTTTGAGTTCTGCTACCAATATCCCAGAATTCGTGGATGCTATTTTTAGCTAAATTAAAAACAGAGTGAATTGAAATTGAGGATTATCTGATGCGAGCCGATCAACGAACGCTGAATATCTCCCTGGTCTGTGTAATGATCCTGTCAAGCATTTGCTCGATTGCAACCGCTGCCGAACCTGCAGTGATCGAAATTGACTTGTTGACTTTGAAAAAAACACAAATGCAGGGGATCAATTTTCTCAAGAACAGTCAATTAGATAATGGACTTTGGACGACAGAAACCGTGCCGGGAATCAGTGCATTGATTACCACTGCTCTATTAGAAAATGGAGTTCCCGCCGGTGACCCTGTTGTTGCCAAAGCACTCAAGCGCCTGGAAGGATATGTCCAAAAGGATGGTGGAATCTATTATACAAAAAGTAATCATCGTAATTATGAAACTTGCATTTCGATAATGGCCTTTAGCTCAGCCAATCGGGGAGGACAATATACTTCCATTATCAAGAATGCAGAAATGTTTTTGCGTGGTTTGCAATGGGATGAAGGAGAAGGGCTGGAGTCCTCTGATACGTCTTTTGGTGGAGCCGGTTATGGAAAACATCAGCGTCCTGATCTTTCAAACACACAATATCTGATTGAAGCTTTGCGAAAAGCAGGTGTGAAATCAGATGATCCAGCGATTCAGAAAGCCCTGGTCTTTGTATCGCGCACACAAAATCTCGAATCGGAGTTCAACACAACTCCCTTTTCATCCAAAATCAACGATGGTGGTTTTTATTATACGCCCGCTGCAGGGGGAACCTCACAGGCAGGTAATACTCCCGATGGTGGACTTCGGTCTTATGGCAGTATGACATATGCTGGCCTGAAAAGTATGATCTACGCTGGTGTGGATAAAAATGATAAACGGGTCAAAGCTGCAAATGAGTGGATTCGTCGTCATTATTCCTTAAAGGAAAATCCCGGTATGGGTCAGATGGGGCTCTACTACTATTTTCATACCTTTGCCAAAGCGTTAGATAGCATGCAGGTAAAGCAGTTTAAGGATGCGAAAGGTGAGATCCATAACTGGCGCGCGGAACTGGTCAATCATTTAGCTGGACTTCAACAGGAGAACGGCAGTTGGACAAACAAAGCAGAACGCTGGTATGAAGCAGATCCCAATTTGGCAACTGCCTATGCACTATTGGCGCTGGCACATTGTCAACCTGCGAAATAGAGATCAGAACTCGTCGTTCATCTATTTATTTTTCAGGAATGAAATGGTGGAATCTCTACAATATTGGTTCCGTCGATCATGCCCGAGATGAATTGAGAAACCTGTTTGACAATTTCATCAATCATAATCTGACCAGCCTCCGCAGTGGCTTCCATCGGTTCCTGATCTGCCTGATCCTGCATCGCATCGTGGCGGACATTTTCTGGAAATGCTGCCAAGGCAAAAGCCGTTTCAAATTCCTGGGCGTGTCCCGGAAATCGTTTTGTTTTTAAATTTGCGAAGGCAATTTCCTCTGGTAACAGATTCCAGTAAGATTCAAAGTGCAAGTTGATTTCGAGACGCTGCTGGAACTGTCCCCACATTCCCAGGCAAGGAGCCATGTTGCCTCCATGTCCATTTAGCACAAGAATATTTTCAAAGCCAGCATGGTGCATACTGCGAATGGTGTCAAATAATACACTGAGCCAACCGCCGGGCATTGCCGAGAGTGTGCCCGGATGCCGCATATGATGCTCACTGATCCCAATATTCATTGAAGGGGCTACAATAACTTGTGGAGCAAGCTGTTTGGCAGCTTCTGATGCTACCAGCATAACGCTGCGCCAGTCATGTTCCATCGCCAGATGTTCCAGGTGCTGTTCTGTAGCTGCGACAGGAATAATGCAGGCTTTTAATTCTCCGGATTGCATTCTTTCACGAAACTCCCGCCTGGTATGTTTATGCAGGAGAACTTCATTGGTATGTCGATTTGATTCAGGCATGGATTCAGTTCCTGGAATTCATTTGGAATGTTATCAGCAGCAGTCTGTGTAAACAAATAGTCTCTGATTGGTATATCACTAACGGGATGAGTGAGTCAACGTTCCAGCATTTTTTCCATGACATGATATCCAGGAAAGTTAAAACCCAACTGACGGTAAGTTGACTGGGCACGTTCATTTTCTTCTTCCACATAAAGTCTGAGTCCGACCACATCTGGATTTGATTGTGCCAGGTTTTGAATATGCTCTGACAGTTGCTGAAAAACTCCCTGCCGTCGATAGTCAGGATGGACGTATACACTTTGGAACCACCAGAATTCACCATTTCTCCAATCACTCCATTCGCGCGTAAACATCAATTGACCAATGATATTTTCCTGGTGTCGGGCCACATAATACTGGCAACCACGCGTATCCCCGAGAGACTCAAGGACTCCCGTTCGAACCAGTTCCTGATCCAGAGATTTGGATTCCGTCTCCTCCGCCAGCCGAATGTTAAATTCCGCAATAGCGTTACAATCTTCATGTGTTGCTTGATCGATTTGAATATCCAGCATCAAATATTCCTACTTAGGTAGAGAATTCAGGTTAAGGAACAATGTTACGATTTTGAACTGACATTGTCATTGCTATGAAACAAGTTGTGATCAATTTTAATCATTTCAGGGTTTAAGAGTCGCTTGTTTTTCAGGGCGAATTTTTTAAATGGACTCGCTTTTGTCAAATAATAGAAAAGACTCGAAGGTGAAAATGGCGATATTAGGTAATACAGCATAAATGGATTTGCAAGGATGCATGGTCAAAGTCTACAGGATGTACCATTTTTAAGTCCAAGTAAAATCATGATCGCTGGGAGATAGAGCCTTGAGAAGTTCAGGGGAACGACAATATCGATTGGATACTAAAGTTCGCTTATCGAGTATCCAGAACATGTGGGCCATGATGGCCGCTGGTGTCACTGTTGGCTTGTTGAGCATGTATTTCATGGTCGCTCGGCCGATGTTGAGTCAAATCGGGCATTTGCAGACAGAGTTAGTCGTTGTCCAGCAGGACATGGATAAACTCGTTGGTGCAAAGACGAGTGCCTGGCAAGTCAACAACTTATTATCAGTGTTAAATTCTCAGGCCAGGCAACTGACCGAAGCCCAAGCCACTGTCGCAGAGATTCGAGATCTGCGGATTTTGCTTAAAAAAGAAGCTGAACAAACAGAATCGGCTTTGGCTTCCTATCAAAAGATTAATGCCTTTCAGAAACGTGTGATCCAGCAAGAGAGTTTGACGTCGAGTGCCCATGCTGCATTAGATGAAATGCTGGCGATGCAGGACCAGTTGGCTTCTCAAAAAACGCAGCTAAAATCAACATTTTCCACGTTAGGCGAAATGATCAAAGTGCAAAAAATGGCGCTGGGTCAATCAAACGGTATCAAAGATGCGATGGCTGCTTTTAATGAGTTTCTTCAATTCAAAAAGCAGATTGTCGATCAGTCGCAACAATTAGATATCGCTCGTGAAAACAGTCAGAAAATGATTGCACTTCAGAATAATCTGGTGTCTCAAACAAAGCCAATTGCCGCTGCACAAAAAAGTGCAGAACAACTTGTTTCATTGCAAGAGACTCTGATCGATGAAAAAATGAATGTTGCAGAGGCCGGTTCAAACTTAAAATCGCTAATGACAATTCAGGCTAAATTGCTGGCAGAGACCGGACGCGTTGTTGATGCCCTTGAAACATTAGAAGTACTCGCCGACCTGCAGGATCGCCTTAACGAGCAAGTCAGTTCCTTGAAAGGTGTGCGACGTGAATTAGTAGATATTATTCTGATGGAAAGTACTGTTGCAAAAGCAACAAAAATTCTGGAGCCCCTGGCAGATTTAGGAAATCTAAGTCGACTAAGCGATGCAGAAGTTCGAGAAGCAGCCCGTGTGATTATGGATCAGAGAGATACACGCATGGGAAAACGATCTAACCAGTATCGCCCTTCGCGAACGACAAAATTGCCAGTGCATAGAAAACCGGTGATCCAGGAAAAAAACAATAGCAGCGGCATGAATGAAAACTTAGTTCCTACACCGCCCGCTGAATAAGAGTGAACAGTCTCCTGGCTGAAAGTGGCTTGAATTTAACACAGGGCATGGTTGTTCCATGCCCTGTGTTAATTTGTTAAAAACCAAAGAGATTGATTTCAAGCTACTTTTTCTCTTTTTTAGCTTCCGGTTTAGCTTCCGGTTTTGCTTTTGGTTTGGCTTCGGGTTTTACTTCAGGTTTTTTTTCTACTGGTTTCTCTGTCTTAACGGTTGGTTTTGTTGCCGTAGCCGGTTTTGGTTTTTCTGTTTTCTTTTCTGGTTTGACTGTTTTGTAGACAATTGAACCGGACACAGGGACGGAAGCTACCTGAAAGACATCCTTGGAAAGTTCTCCCTGTACGAACACAACGAGGTGGAGTTTTTCCAGACTGAGTGGTGCTCCAGTGAAATTTGCGCCAGAACGTTCTTCAAACGCTGACAAATAATCTGTAAGACGGCCTTTAAAGTCATTCAGAGGCACTGTTTTATTTAGAGATAATTTTCCGTCAACGGCTGGAAAACCATTTGGTTCACTTAGCATTGATCGAACAATCATGTCATGAATATTAATTCCATTAGAAGCCTTATAATGCAGTTCATCTTCTGCAAGTGCTGCAACCAGTCGCAGTGGCTCCTTAATTTTCTCGGTACCAGTTACATTTGCCTTTAATTCCAGTTTTCCATCTTTGGCGACAGCAGACAGATCGATTTTCACATCTGTCGTTTCAGAGAGTGTAGGAATGAGTGCTTCCAGAATTTGTTTGTAAGAGGAATCGACTTGTTCTACTCCTCCTGCTACTCCGGGAATCACTTGACCATTTAAATTGGTGGTAGGGGTTTCGCCATGATTGTAAAGGATGAACCTCGCTTCAGAGTCTGTATTCGTGAGCGGATCAGGAGCAGGGATATGTTGATGATATCGCAGGACGATGACTTTTGAGTGAGGGAACGAAGCTTCAATAACGCCTGTTGCCAGATCGGCTGCTACGCAGGGAGGGCAAGAAGCTCCAGTAAACAATTCGATCAGCGAGACCCGGTTACCCTTCTTCAAATCAACGGATTTCGCCTCTTTGGTTACAAAACCCTGCAGAAAGCGTTTGAATGATTTTTTCAAGTATTCATCCAGGCCTTCTGTCGAACCATGTTTTTCTTTCCAAAGCGCCGTCAATGTATCCTGAGGATGTTCATATTTGACGGCTTCTGGGTTTTGTTTTGAAACAGCGATGAGTTGCCGTTCACGACCTGACAACGGAGAGCCTGCCAGTATTCCCAGATGATCAATGGCTTTGTCGATGCTTCCATGTGTTTTTTCGTAATTGACCAGCTCTGTTAGAAGTTCTCGGTTGCTCGAATTATTTTTCAATTCTTCCTGAAGTAGTTTACCAGCAGACTTAATTTGTTCGGGATCTTTGGACTTTAATCCGACACGCGCTGTAGCCAAAGCGATATCTGATTTCCATCCACTAAGAGGAGTAGCTCCTTTTTTGATTAATTGATTTGCCTGCTCAAGATATTTAGATGCTAAACCAGAAACTGTATCACTTCTTGCTAACATGGAACCGATGCTGATCAACGTATTTATCTGCTGGCGTGTTCCCCATAACTCAGCCGTTTCAACATATCGCCCAAGGATTTCTGTAAGAACTTTCTCATCTTTTTTCTGACTGAGTGCAATGGCGATCAATGTTGGATAAGCATCTAGTACCAGAGGAATGGGAGCGCGAACGGCATATACTTTTTGCGTGAAATCGTTTAACTGTTTAAACGGGTCGGGGGATTGCATAGCCTGCATTAGTTCCTGAGCGCCAGGGGAAGGCAGAGGATCTTTGATTTTGGGAAATTCTTCTTCATTAGTAGGTACCAGGAGGGCGGGAGTACAACGATCCCCATTAAAGGAGATGTTTCCAAATATTGTTCCCTTTTCTAAATCCAATTTTCCTTGAAAATTTAATCGAAGAAATTCTTTCCCTTCATTTAACAGGCTCTCATCAAAGTCCACGGTTAGCTTTGTGGTTTTGAATGCGACTATTTTTGCCGGGGGAGCTTTTGCATCTTTGGCGAGCACTACCACTGATTGTGCAGCTGGTTTCTCAGCGGTTTTCTTTTCGTCTGATTTGGGCGTCTCTGGTGCAGTGATTTTGAACAGGTACAGTGGCATCATCTGTTGTTGCTCTGGCAACAAGAGTATCCAGTTTCCCGCGACCGATTTCGGCAGTTCAGGAGGCTTTGGTTTCTCGCTTTTCGGATCTGTTTTTTCAGCAGACTTGGAAGCGGAATCTGTTTTTGAGGACGTTGTTTCTTTGGAGTCCGTTTTAGTAGACTCGCTTGTTGGCTCGGATGTTTGTTTTTCACTGCTTGGGTCTGCACCTTTCTGGCAGCCGACAGTGATCATCAGCAAACAGAGCAACAGGCTAACTCGAGAAATCGAAAACATGTTTGTCCTCAGGATGTTAGGTTAAAATATTTCGGAAATCGGTTCTTATTCTGGTTTTATACGAATTTCGAACAAATGTTGATGGATAATAAATAAAAAACGACAATCTTCTCAAAATAGAGCACCGAACATCTGTTTTCTTAAGATTTATCAATCTATTTAATGGTAAGCCGGTTCAAGAATCGGATCCTGGATCGATTTCTGCCACTTCAGTAGTTGTCGATCCAGAGAAGCAGCGGTTTTTTGCCATTTGGCGAGGGAACGTCGCTTCAACAGATTTTTAGTCTCATCCGGGTCCGACTCCAGATCATACAACTCGTCCATATATTTGGCCCGATAATGTTTTACATACTTGAACTGTGCTGTGCGTATCATCCGCAAATAGGCCAGGCCATTATTGTGCAGATCATATTGTCCAAAAATTTCTTCTCTGTTTTTAACAGGCTTTCCAAAAAGCAAAGGAGAATAGTCAATACCGTGCAGGACCTGCTTCTCTGGCTGGGGAATGTCCAGCGCGCCTAACACGAATTTGAACATATCGACATTGTAGATCCTCGATCATGACGGATGATCCTCTGTTAGCCGTTAACTGCCAAGTTCCTGCCTCAGTTCTGCTAACTGCTGACTCAGTTGTTGAAGCGATTCAGTCAGCGTCTCTACCTGTTGTTTTAATACTTGATTTTCAGTTTGCAGGAGTTCTATGGAATTGTGGATGGTACTCAATTCGGCAGATGAGGATATTACCGAAGATTGTTCCTCGGATACAATTGCTCTTTGGGCGGGTTCGCTTTCTGATGAGGATTCAAAGCCCAGGTTTTTTCCTTCTTTTTCTTGATACCAGTTATGATCAACTTCGATACCACGCCGCTCGATACTTCCATTTGATTGCACATATTTCTGATCAAGAAGTTCTTTAAACTCTGCCCGTAACTGGTCAAGAGAATCAATTGGCACCATTCGGCTGGCACGGCCTCGAAGCTCTCCCATTGTTTGACGACCGCGTAGCCAGAGTTCTGTCAGAATGGCCAATTGTGGTTCACTGAAATTGAAGCGATGCCTCATATAGTGTCGGTAACGTTCAGAGCGACCTCCCTCCGAATGTACGACTGCGGCAATGCCGATCTCGCGGAGCGCCTCCAGTATTTCAAAAACCTGGGGTTCACTATAGTGCGAAACAGGATCCCTGTTACTTTTTTGATTGCAGCCTGTTGTAATTGCTTTCAATGTAAGTGGATATTGATCAGGTGTGGTAAAGGCTTTTTCCAGCAAAACACCGAGAACGCGACGTTGAGGTTTTGAGAGTTCTGTTATGTTGAGAAGTTTTTTTTCTTCCTGGGTTGCATCATTCATATCTAGTCAATTATTCCTTATCGAACAAAATGCAATGTTGAAGGAAAAGCGAAAATTAGTAACCACCTTGAAGTATCAATTTAGTCGCTTCCAAGCTTCCTTGTGCTACTTTAGTGAGAAATTCGAAGTCGAGTGTATCTACAGTGTCTGTTGGCTGATGATAATGTGGATTCCGCAGAAAACTCGTATCAGTGATCATGACAGCTGGATAACCTGCGTCCCAGAACGGGCTGTGATCACTCAATCGGGTTGCTTGCAGCATTTCACCATTTTGCGGAACCTGAAGTATTTCAACGGGTAGTCCATTGACCTTCTCCATTCCTTGCTGAAACGCTGCAATCAATGTCGTTGAGTTTTGATTGCCGACGATGGCAATAAAATCTCCTGTATCGGGATACAATCCGATCAATTCTCGGGGCAATGTCTGACTTCCCGGAGTCGAATCACAATAACCGAGCATTTCCAGAGAAACCATGCCCCGCAAATCGGTCTGTTGTTGCTGATGCAGGCGGGCATGCTCTGCACCACCTAGCATGCCGTTTTCTTCCAGGTCAAATGCAACCAGTTCGAGTGCCCACTTATTCGATAGTTCTTGAGACAGAGGAAGCAACCTCCCCAATTCCAGCAACGTGGCAACCGCACTTGTATTGTCGTCTGCTCCAGGAGATTCAGGGCGCGTATCTAGATGAGCACCCACACAAAACCGTGGTTTGTTTTGAGGATTCAGTTGCGGGTGTCGGGCAATCAGGTTTTGACCTGAAAGTGAGGTCAGCATGGAATCCTGGGCTTGAAAGTGATGCCGTTCGACTTCCCAGCCCGAATTTTCCAGCTCCTGGATTACATATTGGCGGGCCGCTTCTAACTCGGCACTTTCTGCAGGACGTATCGTGCTGCAGAGTTGCTCACAGTGCTGCTTCAAACGGCTTTGGTCAATGTCAATCATGGTGGTTTTCGATTCCTTGAACTGCCTCGATATCACTCTGACAAGCTAAAGTGCTGTCACGATCATGCTATCTATTTTGAGACGTTGTGTCTCCTGCAGATTCTACAATGAATTGAAAATCTTTGTCACTACGCAGAGAATCGAAGTCTGGTTCTTCAGCAATTAATTTTATTAAGGCGGATTCCATCCGCAGTGAACGATCCAGCCAGGAGAGAGCATTCGTTTTGTCACCAGCTAATGCAAAATAGCAGGAGAGGTTATAAAGCACGATGGGTTGATCGGCATGGTGCAGATGGGCTTCCTCCATGATGGAAATC
>NZ_CALEMX010000249.1 GCF_937910335.1 uncultured Gimesia sp.
GCGGCTTTCGGGGGGACACCCCTTAGCCGTTGGGTAAAAGACAAAGATCTTTATGAACGCGCAGTGAAGTGGGCAAAGGAAAACCAGAAGCACGGCGTGATCAAGGGGGCGATCTGGCATCAGGGGGAGGCAGAATGCAAGAACCCGGAACTTTATAACTCTTACCAAAAACGGCTTTCCGGGATGATTGTTGATTTGCGAACTGATCTTGGTGAACCAGAGTTGCCGTTTGTAATGGGGGAACTGGGTGAGTTTTTAGAGCGGCCCGGAGTGAGTACCGTTAACAGTGCGTTACATGGAATTGCAAAAGAAGTGCCGTCGACAGCAGTGGCTTCTTCGAAAGGTTTGCCTGCCAAAAAAGATCAGGTTCACTTCAATGCCAAGGCAGAGCGGGAGTTTGGAAAACGCTATGCTGAGCAGATGCAAAAATTGCAGAAAAAAAAGGCAGGCAATTAGTTTTTGATCAGCGTTTAATATTCAATAGAAAATGGATCGCCGTTTCTGAAAGCGGCGATCCATTATTTTTTCAGGTATGAATTTCTATCAGGCGAGAATTTCTTTGACGGGGCTATGATCTTCAACGCCTGTCAGACGTTGATCGAGGCCCTGGAATTTATAACTGAGCTTACGGTGATCAATTCCCAGGCATTGGAGAATGGTTGCGTTGAATTCATGGATGTGAACAGGTTTATCAACAATGTTATAGCTGAAATCGTCTGTAGTGCCGTGAACGACTCCCTTTTTGATTCCGCCCCCAGCCATCCAGACACTAAAGCAGCGAGGATGGTGGTCTCGTCCATAGTTATCCTTAGTCAATTTACCCTGACAGTATGCGGTTCGACCAAATTCACCACCCCAGATGACCAGGGTGTCGTCCAGCATGCCGCGTTGCTTTAAGTCCTTCACTAAAGCCGCCGCTGGTTGGTCAATGTCGTTACATTGTTTTGGTAATGCACCGCCAATGTTTGCGTGTTGATCCCAACCGCGGTGGAAGATTTGCGAGAACCGCACGCCCCGTTCTGCCATGCGACGTGTGAGCAGGCAATGATAGGCGAATGTACCCGGTTTATGGACGTCAGGCCCATACATGTCGAGTGTAGCTTTGGTCTCTTTTGAAATGTCCGTCAGTTCGGGAACTGAAGTTTGCATGCGGAAGGCCATTTCATATTGAGAAATCCGTGTTTGAATTTCCGGATCGCCGATGGCGTTGAATTCGTTTTGATTCATTTCCGCCAATGTATCCAGCATTCGTCTTCTTAATTTAGGAGAAACGCCGGGAGGATTTGAAAGAAACAAAACCGGGTCCCCTTTTGAGCGAAGCGAGACGCCCGAGTATTTACTGGCAAGAAATCCACTGCCCCAGAGTCGGTTATAAAGTGCCTGCGCCTGCTGTCGTCCGGACCAGGTTGAAGTTAAGACGACGAATGAGGGTAGATTTTCATTCATTGATCCCAGGCCGTAGCTTAACCAGGAACCAAGACTGGCGCGACCGGGGAGTTGGTTTCCGGTGCAGATATAAGTGATGGCGGGGTCATGGTTGATTGCTTCGGTCCAGATGGATCTAACAATGGAGATGTCTTTGACGATACTTGCAGTATGCGGGAGGAGTTCACTGATCCAGGCTCCTTCTGAGCCGTTATCATATTTTTTAAATTTGAATTTGGAAGGCGCGAGTGGAAAACGGGCCTGTCCCGAAGTCATCGTGGTCAGCCGTTGGCCTTTTCGAACCGATTCGGGGAGGTCTTTATCGAACAGTTTGTTTAGGGATGGCTTATAGTCGAACGTGTCAATCTGAGAAGGAGAGCCCGCCATAAATAGATAGATGGCACGTTTTGCTTTAGGGGCAAAGTGTGGAATGCCCGGCAATCCTCCCGTGGCTTTCATTCCAGGGGCTGCCGCCTGGGTTTGCTGATGACCCGATTCCAGAGAAGCGAGAGCAGCCGTACCCAGCCCTAATCCACCGGTTTTGAAAAAATGGCGTCGGGAAATTTGAGAGAGATGTTCCTGCATGGGATTCATAACAATACCTTGTGATTTCTATTGATTCAGTTTTGGAATTCTATTTTTTTTCCGATTTTGATTTGGTTGTCAATTTCCAGATGAATGTAATTAGTTTTTGCTGAGGACTTCATCTAAGTTAAAGATGAGGTTTGCAATCATAGTCCAGGCGGCCAGCTCCTGCGGATTCAAAGTCGCATCCGGTTTGGATTCACCAACGGCGATCAATTTTGCTGCCGCTTTAGGGTCTGCTTGATAATGTGACAGCATATCCTTGAATGTATTCAAAGTGAGTGTCAGATCTTTTGGTGCTATCGGTTTGGCAGTCGCTAATAGATACGCAAATTTAATGTGATCTTCCGGAGACTTGCCTCCTTCTTTCATCATACGCTGAGCGAGGGCACGTGCTGCTTCCAGATATTGCGGATCATTTAATAGCAGTAATGCCTGCAAAGGAGTATTAGTACGTTCTCTGCGCATTGTGCAGGTTTCACGACTGGGTGCATCAAACGTGGACATTTCTGGTGGTGGAGAAGTCCGTTTCCAGAACGTATACATGCCGCGGCGGTATACCTTGTCGGCACCGGCATCCTTTGTGAAGCGGACTGTGTTCGAGCCGGAATAACCAACGGCGTGCCACAATCCATCAGGCTGTGGTGGTTTGACGCTGGGGCCACCAATTACGGGAACCAGCAAGCCACTGACTGCCAGTGCCTGGTCACGGAGTGTTTCTGCATCCAGGCGGAAGCGAGGTCCTCTTGCAAGCAAGCGGTTTTTCGGGTCTTTCTGGTAGAGGGCGGGGGTTACATTTGAGCGTTGTCGATAGGTGGCTGACATCAATAGTTGCTTCATAAAGCGTTTGATATCCCAGTGGTGTTCCTGGAAGTCAACCGCTAACCAATCCAGCAGTTCGGGGTGAACAGGATTGGCTCCCTGATTCCCAAAGTCTTCGCTGGTTTCCACAATGCCCACACCAAACAGTTGCTGCCAGAAACGGTTTACGGTAACACGTGCTGTCAGTGGATGATTGGGGGAGACGAGCCATTTTGCCAGTCCCAGTCGGTTGACTGGCCATTCGGCTGCCATCTTCGGGAATTGAGAGGGAGTCTTTCGAGTGACTTTCTCACCTTTCTGGTCATATTGTCCGCGTTTCAAATTGAAGGCTTCTTTCATCTCTTTTCGCTCACGGAACACGAGAGTCGTTGGTAGAGATTGCGCCAGCTTTTCGTTCTGCGCTTTGATTTGAACTTTTTTTGCCAGCAATTTGCGGTATTCTGAATCGAATTGATTCAAATAATATTGTCGCAAAAGATCTAACTGCTGCGGAGAGCGTTTGTCTACGGCTAATAGCAGGATCGGTGCGATCTGGTTATCAAAATAAACCTGATTGACTTCCGTTTCGGAAAGCTCATGATCGTAGATTCGAAATTCATCGGCGAATCCGTTGGTTAAATGTGCCTTCGTGTTGGAGTGGCCCAGTAGCAGGTTGGTCGAATTCAATGGTGTTGTATTTTTGAATGAGTCAGAGGAAATCGTCAGTTCAGCAGATTTTCCATCAACGTAAATTGTAACTCCGTGTGCTTTGGATGAACCATCATAGGTCACACAGACATGATGCCACTGGTTGGGAGTCATTTCATTATTTTTTGTTTGAACCTGAACGGCATAACCAGGCCAACGGTCAATGAGTCTGACGCTGAGCGTCCGTTTTGTGATTTGCAAATCGTAACCACGCTCGCGCGAATTGGGGTTGATACTCGAAACAATGGGTCCTGAAGTCGCGCCGTTGGTTTTGACCCAGATAGCAAAACTAAAAGGAATCGCCTTGGCAAACTGGCCAGTTTTTCCCAGGTCCAGGTAGCTGCCGGGAGCAAACTGAAATCCGTTTGCAAATTTACCAGCGACCCATTTCGGTGCGCCTTTGACTGTGGCACTATTTTTTTGGTTCACCTGATCGACGGCTTTTGCGCCTGTTTTTTCATTGAGGTTATAAGCCGCTAGTAATCCATCTGGCTGAGGAATCGAGAGATTCGGGTTGCTGCCGGTTTTCTGGATATCCTGTTTCCATTTTAACCAGGATTGGAACGCTGGTTCGTTGGTTTTGATTCTGCTGGATCCCTGTTGATCCAAGGCGGCTATTTGATCTTTAAAAGCCTTAAGTTGTTTTGACTGTTTTGCGTTGGGAACTCTCAATGAAGGGGGCGAATCTTTGATGTTTCCATCCATGGCGGGGCCATCCAGGTTATTGAAGAATGCAAACATCTGGTAAAATTCAGCTTTGGTAAACGGGTCAAATTTATGATCATGACAGACGGCACATCCGAGTGTTAAACCCATGAAAGCCTGTCCGGTGGTTTCAACGCGGTCAATGACATTACGCACATAGACTTCTTCGGCAATCGCACCACCTTCATTTGTTGTGACATGACAACGGTTAAAACCGGTGGCGATTTGTTGATCCATTGTAGCGTTGGGAAGCAAATCACCGGCCAACTGTTCGATTACAAATTGATCGTAGTACATGTTCTTATTGAAAGCATTGATGACCCAGTCTCGATACGGCCACATTTCGCGATAGTTATCGAGGTGCAGCCCATGTGTGTCACCGTAGCGTGCGATGTCGAGCCAGTAACGGCCCATGTGTTCGCCGTAATGAGTTGATTGCAGCAGTCGATCAATCACTTTTTCATAGGCATTGGGAGACTGATCTTTCACGAATGCTTCTACCTCTTTTGGCTGGGGAGGCAAGCCGGTCAGGTCCAGCGTCACACGTCTGATGAGAGACCGTCGGTCTGCTTCTGGTGAAGGTTTCAGTCCTTCTTTTTCCAACCGCGATAAAATAAACTGGTCGATGGGAGTGCGAGCCCAGTTCTGCTGTTTGACGATTGGAGCGGCTGCTTTTTTGGGTGTCACAAAAGACCAGTGATCTTGCCAGATTGCGCCTTCCTGAATCCAGCGATTCAACAGAGCGATTTCTTCGGGTTTGAGGGTTTTTCCACTATCTGCCGGTGGCATTTTGAGATCGGCGTCGGTTGATGAGATGCGAGTCAACAGTTCGCTTTGTTTGACATCCCCGGGGACGATGGCTTTGTGTCCGTCCAGGTCAGCAAAGGCGCCGTCTTTTGTATCAAATCGGAGGTCAGCCGCTCGTTTATTGGCATCCGGTCCATGACATTGAAAACAATTCTCTGAAAGAATTGAGCGAATTTTCGCAGGCGAGACTTTTTCGGGATTCTGTGCGCTGACTTGATTGAGTGAGCAGCAGAGAATGAAAAGGACAAGAGCAGTGAAAAAACGTTTGCTCAAACACACAAGAAGCATGACATTCACCTTCTGGATAATAATTTTCAAGTCGAAGATTCACCTTTTGGAGAGGTGACGTCTGTGGCTCAACTTGTCAATGAATCTCTGTCGATACCTGTCCGACCGACAAGCCAAATCAGTTTGCAGCGGTGGTAGCTGAACCACATGGTTCAACAGGCGGGATGGTAGTGTCTTCAGGAACGGATGAGTAAAGCTGAAGTTCCTGAATTCAGGTTCATCCCCTCATTCTAATGTCCGTCAAAAGCCTTTGCAAGACGTCGATAAATAGAATTTGACGTATCTTATTGTGAATCAAATGTTTGGGTTTGAGCTGATTTTCGGAGATCATAATCAATTGTTGTGTATTAA
>NZ_CALEMX010000250.1 GCF_937910335.1 uncultured Gimesia sp.
TGTGATTACAGGGGACGATAAGCGTGCTTTATCATGGTTGTTTTACCTTCACTAATTCGACAAACCGGAAAGGACGATGTGGGAACCGGGCATCCTTATTGATTCAATAGCAGAAGGAATTATAAATTCCATACCACCAGAAAAGCGAGAAGCCATGCGACAGGCTGAGTTGGAGAGGCTGAAAACCGAACCGATCACAGTAAGGGAACTATCTAAGAGGTTTGGCATCAGTACAAAGGATATGAGCTCAAAACTATCTAGCATGGATGGGGCGGTGAAATCCGGCAATAAATGGCGTGTTCCAGCCAAAGAGTTACCCCTGCAATTCTTTGATCACAGTAAAGCTCAGGAAGCTCCTGAACCAGCCCCCCGGAAACGTCCTGAACCAGACCTCTATAACAAGAGAACAGTCTACTCAGCAGGTGAATTCTCATTTGATCCTTTGCCAAAGAACGGTTTTTCCGTGATCAGCGATATTGTCACCACTAGTATTGAAGCCATTATCGAGCTGAAAGCTAGGGGAGAGAAAGGGGTTGCTGCAGTCCCATCATCTGCAGGTCCTAGCATAGAGGTAGAGAGTCTAGGAATAGAAAAGACACTGACGCACAAAAACAACTTCAGTGTGATTCACTACGATGGAGAAACTTATTATCTTAGCAGGTTACGTGCGGCATGCTTTAGGGTTATGTGGGAAAACCAATCTGCTGGACGTCCTCCAATGAAAGATCTTGAGATCATCGTAGAAGCAGACGAAGCGTCAAGTACTACACGTCTTCGGGATGTGTTCAAAGGACAGCAGATCTACGGCAAGGTAATAGTTGACGTTCCAGGTATGCCCGGATACAGACAATTAGTTAATTTTTAACCAATTTTTATTTCCCCCGATTCTCCCCCGATTTCTCCCCCGATTCTCCCCCGTACGCCTGATATAAAAAACACCAACAGCAGTCAAAGCAGTTTTGACTGCAACTCACACAATACTGTGAAAACGAGGTGAATCATGGCGCAGGCGGCAGGACAAAAAGACAAGCAGAAACACAAACAAGGGCAATCGATTGAGCCTCAGACTCTCTATTCTTTGGAAGAGTTTAAGTTGGCTTCAGGAATGGGAAACTGGGCATTGCGTCAAGCACGTAAAGCCGGTTTAAAAATGCTCAAAGTCGGAAATCGTAAGTTTGTAAGAGGCTCAAGCTTTATCGATTTCCTTGAATCCACAAACGGCAACAGCCCCGAAGCGGTCTAGGCTTCGGGGCTGTTTTCAATCAACACATATCCTTATCAGGGGACAATACCATTATGATGAGTGAAAAGCAGAAATCAATCCCATTACGTAAAAGCAAGTTCACATTTTCAAATATTGAACTGACAAATACAGAACCTAAGCAGGTCACAGTCAGTCTCTTATTCCCCGGTCATTTAATCAGTTATGAATCGACGATGACCGGTAAGCAGTTCCGTGCATACGGGCAATTTCAGTCCGTGATTGCCTTAGAGCATGGCATTCAGCCTTACGTGGTCGAGGTCGAGCAATCGCGATGTTCCAGGCAACGGGCTTTGATCTGGCGTGAGTTCATTAACTTTTATTTACCTGAATTGGGATGAGGTATATCTATGAAAAAATTAAACACTAAAAGCGTTCCTTTAAAATCTATGTCAAAGTTTGTTTTAAGAAGACCGGCCAGGGTTGGAACGGTTTATCAAGAAACTGAAGATAAATTTATTGTAGATGTTATTCAGCTAGTCCCAGAGGGCTTTGCTATGAGTCACCCATTAACCGCTATTTTGAATATCGATGTTATGTGTGATGAATTGAAGTTCTATAAGCACTATCTGAAAACTTATGGTGTCTCTCTTCACTTCCCAGACTATGAAAACAGCAGCATGGAATGGGCTTCCTATGTATTTTCGGCAATGCCAGAAGACCTAAGTGAGGTGACAGCATGAATCAGGTAGTACATAACATCAATTTACAGGCAGCGCTTGAGTACGCTGGTAAAGGCATAAAAGTCTTTCCTTGTGTACCAGGTGACAAGAAACCGCTTGGCTCTCTTGCTCCGCATGGCTGCAAAGATGCGACAACGGATGAAGAAATTATCGTTACATGGTGGGAAGCCGAGCCGACTGCAAATATCGGGCTTTCTACCGATGGGTTACTAGTCGTCGATATCGATGGACATAACAACGAGTGGTTGACCAATAGCGAGAAGTTGAGCGGATTATCTGACGGTGCTATTTCAGAAACTCCTAGCGGTGGTCGTCATTATGTCTTTCTAGGTGATGAAGAACTACGCAACACAACAGGCACACTGGCCCGTAACGTCGATACAAGAGCGAATGGCGGTTATATCGTCGCTGCTCCAAGTGTGGTGAATGGTAAGCCTTACAAGTGGCTTGACGGGTGCGAGTTGGATTCACGCGACAATCTAGCGACTGTTCCTGATTGGATTATTGAGAAGCTCGATACAACGAACAAGGCCCCTGTAAAGCTGGAGGGAAACACAATCCCGCATGGAGTCCAGCAGGATACCCTGATTCGAATCGCCGGGTCATTGCGGCGTATTGGACTTTCCTTCAATGAAATAAACGCAAGTTTGCAATTGATAAATCTTCAACGGTGCGAGAAACCAGGCACAGAGAAAGCAATTGAAGACATTGCCCGAAGTGCAGCACGTTACGATCCCGATCAGGTCAGCGTTGCTTTTATTGAAGATCATTATTCCCAATTGCAACTAGAAGACCCAGAGGAACGATTGACGTTCATTTCTGCAAAGGAATTCAATGAAGGTGACTATTCAACCGAATTCCTGATCAATGGTGTTCTCACAAGAGGCCAGCCTTGCATTATGGCAGCGCAAAAGAAGTGCCTTAAAACAAACATAGCTATTGATATGGCGGTAAGCCTTGCGACCGGTACCCACTTTCTGGGGAAGTTTCCTGTTCCAATCCCAGTCAATACGGCAGTTGTTTCCTGTGAATCAGGAGAGCCGACTCTTCAGGAGACTTTTCGACGAGTTACCAAAAGCAAAAACCTACTTCCTAGCAATGTAGAGAATCTTCATTTCTGCTTTGATACTCCATCTTTGCAAAATGCAATTGATGTTAATTTTATCCGTCAAACAATCGAGGAACTAGAGATCGAAGTGCTTTTCATTGATCCCGTTTACCTCTGTATGAGTTTGGGGGATAGTGCCAGCAATCTTTTTTCAGTGGGGGAGAAGCTTAAGCCGCTTTCCAATCTGGTACAGGAAACAGGCTGTACGATTATCCTGATTCATCATACCCGTAAAACAAGAGACGGTAAGGATTGGAATGAGCCACAACTAGAGGAAATCGCTTTTGCTGGCTTTCAAGAATTCGCTCGTCAGTGGGTGCTGCTTGGGCGCCGGGATGCTTATAAGCCAGATATCCCCGGACACCATAAGCTGCATTTCGTTGCTGGTGGCTCTGCAGGCCACTCCCAAGCGTGGGCTTTAGATATCAATGAAGGATCCATTGACGATCCAGGCGGGCGAATATGGGACGTCAGACTGTTTCCTGCACAGGAAGCCAGAGCAGAAAAGCAAACCGCCAAAGAAAAACGAAAGAAGGAGCAGAACGAAGCTCAATTTGAAGAAGATATGAGAAAGGTTGCCGAAGAGCTTCAGTCTTTCGATGTCCCCGTTACCGCTACTAAGGTTCGAGATAATACCAACCTCACGACACCACGAACCAATTCAGCACTGGCAAGGCTTGTAAAAATGGGCAAGGTCACTTCAGAAGAATTGAAGGCAAAAAATGGTCGGCATTATGACCATTACACTTTGGTCTCAGATACAGCGGGTACAGCGGGTAGCAACGGGAACGAACAGTGTTTACCCGCTTCCCGCTCAACTCAAAGCAGCAAAGGGAACGGTACCCCTTATAAAGGGTACCTTCCCGTTACTGTGTTTGATCACGATGGTACAAGTCTTAAACAGGATGATTGTCAGAAAAGCTTACCCGTTGATTTGAATGAAGCTTTTCCAACAGATTCCGAAAGCGAATATTTTTAGAAGGGCAGACCAATGCCTTGCCTCTGTTATGGTCGGGGTATCTGTTTTATTTAAGTTTAGCAATCAGGAGAAAGCGAGATGGTGAGTACAGTTTTTCAAATTGAAGTAGAGCCGGTGAATGATTTCATTACGGTTGAGGGGCTCGAGGTGAAGCTTAGGCGCATGGCGGGCGGGGTTGGATTGCGGGTTCTGTCAGCACGACAGGTTGAAGTCGAAGAGGAAGCGAGCATACAGGCACGTCTATTCTCTGGCAGGGAGTCGGGGCAGACCGAAGGGGTGAGCAGCAAGGGTGTGCATTGAGACACTTGGGTCCTTGGAAAACGATTTAACGCGTGGCATGTGTTCGGAATGCCGAAAATTTCTGTCAATAGTGAGCAAAATATGGATTCGTCTTCTTCTAATTTCAATGAGCGTTTTGAGGTAGCAACTCAAGCGGAGTGTGCAAAGTTTTTCGGGCTGTCCTCTCGAACAATTCAGATATGGATAAGCGAAGGATGCCCGGGACAAAAGGGGGCCTACCCATTAGACGCGATGCTGCAGTGGGGGAAGAACAATAAGTGGTGCAAGTCATCAGATCCGTTATTGGCAGGCGGCGACAGTGACAATCTGGAGCGTTACAGGGGCGTGAAGGCTGATCTAGCTGAGATCGACCTGCAAGAGCGTCAAGGGGAGATGGTCAACATGACTGCTGTGAGACCTGCCTTTATTACGTCACTCGGTTTCATGAAAGCAGCTGGCGAGCAACTAGACAGGCAATACGGCAATGATGCGCTGAATATCCTGCTTGAAGCGTGGGAGAATGCAATCAATCACATTAAGGACGCGTTTGGCGACGACGAAACGAACGAGTAACAAAAACTATTAACATTGAAGGAAGAGAAAACATGAATCAGCGTATTCCTGCAAGAGAACGAGAGGCCTATCTAAAATCAATGCAATATTTTCGGGCGTCTGCAGACCGACTGACTGATCGTTTCGGTAAAGAGGCCGGTGATATGCTCATTGAGGCAATCGAGGAAACAGAGCGTTTGATTAAAGAGATTCAGGTTGATGGTGAATCAGCATGAAAACAGACGGGAATTCCTGAAGAATGGCTAATGGATCCACAGCGGAATTGAGGCAGTATCTCCCAAAGGCTCATTTTGAGACTTTGGTGAAACATAGGCGTTTTTGCCTTGTTTTGTCGATTGTCCATTTTGGACTATCGAGAGAATCACGCAAGGCAATATTGACAATCGAGAGAGAGGGGAAATAGAATGCGGGTCCGAAAAGCCGAAAGGCATGAAATATTGTTTCCGAAAAACAAAGAAATAACCAAGATTCTATGCTCTTGCGCAGAGTGGTCTAACCGTGAGGCGACCAAGGCGGCATTTCACCGCCTCGGATCTGTGTGTGAGAGCATAGAATTTTTGCTTTTGTACTTCGGTGCAAAAAGAAAGGCTCTGATATGAGCACTTCAAACGTTACCCCCTCTTGCGTCTGCAATCCCCACAACAGCCAGCCAGTAGAGCAGCTCTACCAGCGATCAACCAACTGGCCGGAAATGGAAGCAGTAGAACCTCCCCCCATTGGCAAGCCACTAGGTGACATTCTCAGCGTTGACTTGCCCCGTCAAACAGTGCCTATCTATCTGATAACAATTCCCGCATCGGCTCGATGGGTGCCTACAGGATGGAAGACTCCCCCACCAAACGCGAAGAACTTCAAAACTGAGGGTACGGCGTCCGAAATTGCAGCGATGCTAAACCGGGAACGGATCGACAAAAGCAAAGACGGATACGTGCAGCACTGGTTTATTAGAATTCTGACTCCGGGTAGTAAGACTCACACAATCGTCAGCGTTAATATTCCACGTTGGAAACCAAAACACGAATTCGATATGCCTCCTGCATTCATTCGCGTTGATGGACCAATAGAGCAAACCCGGCAAATCATCGGGCAGTTGAATGAACGGCTCTATCAAGGCCCATACGAGGATATCCAGCGGGCATACATTGCTTGTCCGTTGCGACCATCAAGGGCTTGTGAACAGCCAGAAGAACAACCATTGGAATGGGAATAGAGGTGTCTTGGTTTCTCCCGTCTGGCAATAATGGTCAGGCGGGGGATTCTTCGACACACGTCTGAGAACGTCACAGGATTGGCTGTAACGCGATGAAATGAAATACGATGTTTACTACTCGGAAACGAGGCACTTTAAAGGAGAGTTGAAGCTATGGCAGTGATTAACGTTGGACTAACAAAACGAAAGAATAGCAACAATTACCAGATGCGATGGGTTGATCCCGATACTGGCCGGGAGACTTGGAAAAGCACAAAGACCAATATCAAACGTGAAGCCGAACGCATTAAGAACCAGACGGAAAAGGAACTCAACGAAGGAACATTCTATAAGGTTGTGAAAACTAGCTGGCAGGATTTCCGAGAGCGATACGAAACCGAAGTAGTACCAGGCATGGCAAAAAACACAGCGAAAATCATTTCCGTTTCATTCAATCACGTAGAGCAAACGATCAACCCTAAGACATTGAAGCAGATTAACGGGAATTCACTCAGCAAGTTTGTGAAGCAGCTACGCGAAAAGGAATTGAAAGACATCTCAATAAAGGACTATCTAGCACACCTTAAATCATCCCTGAACTGGACAAAGTCTGTCGGACTGATCAACGTTGTGCCAGTATTCCCAAATCTGAAGCGAGCCCGATCAGAGAAAGCAATGAAAGGACGTCCTATCACATTAGAAGAATTCGAGCGTATGCTTGATGCTGTTCCCAAGGTAATAAAGATGGTGCGTAGTACCAAAGAGGATAAAGCGAAAGTGGTCGAGTCATGGAAATTCTATTTGCGCGGTCTTTGGTACTCTGGATTGCGTCTAGCTGAATCTCTGGAATTGTACTGGGATCAGGAAGACAAACTATCGGTTGATTTCAGCGGCAAGTATCCAATGCTGAGGATTAGGGCTGAATCGGAGAAAGGCAATAAAGACAGGTTGCTCCCTATCGTTCCCGAGTTTGCCGAGTTCCTGCAGGAAGTACCAAAAGACCAGAGAACCGGCCCGGTATTCAATCCACTCTCTGGATGGGGTAGCCGAAATCAAATGACGCCTATGACGATATCTAAGAAGGTTGCCAAGATCGGAAAAAAGGCAAACGTTGCAGTGAGTGACGATAAGTTTGCATCGGCTCACGATCTTAGACGGTCTTTCGGGGAGCGATGGGCTCAACTGATCATGCCTCAACAGCTAATGCAATTGATGCGGCATGAGAGCATGGAAACGACTCTCAGATTCTACGTTGGCCGGAATGCAGAGAAGGCAGCAGAAGCGATTTACGAGGCATTCGAGGCGCGTCCCTGTAGCAGTTTACGTAGCATTTCCAAAAATGATGCTAAACCAGAAAAAGAGAAAAGCCACAACACGTTATAAATTAGCACTTTACGATTCTCGGATCACTGCCTATACAAAAAGGGCGGTTGATCTTGGATCAACCGCCCTTCTGCAGTTTCAATTTTCAATTGCTGAAAATCCTTCTGGCATCGCTTTGACTAGTTGCTGACACAAGTCTTGGGCGCCGGTGCAGTGCATGTCTTTGGTGCGGGGCAGCAGACAGTCACTGGTACCTTGCGACAGACTTGTCTTGGCACACATCGAGTTTTGGTGACACAAACCGTTCGTGGCACACATTTCGTTCGCGTTACATACCGCGTGCAGCAAACTTTCTGACAAGTGGTGTAAGGAACTTTGCGAGTACAGGTTTTTTGCTCATAGCTACAGGTGGTGTAAGGAACCTTGCGGGTCCGGCATTCTGAAACCATGGTGCAAGTGGTATAAGGAACCTGCTTGGTCACGCATTCTTCTTTCCAGCAGCAAGTCGTGTAAGGCACTTTGCGAGTACGACATTCACGTACCATTTTGCATGTAGTGTAAGGAACCCTCTTGGTTCGTGTTTCACACTCATGACGGACACATGTGTAAGGTACCTTCTTGGTAATCGTACAGGGAACTCGCTCACATACTGTGTAAGGAACCCGCTCAGTTTTGCACTCGCGTTTATAGGTAGTGCAGCAAACTTTCCTGGTGATAGTCTTAGGACACCAGATTCGTCGGCATACAGTGGTTCCGGGACATTGAACCTTCACTGTTTTGCAGCATCCGGGTTTGTAAATTGGGCAGCAGGAACTGCAATCGTATTCCCACGTTCCAGGTTCACAGATGCATTTTTCAACAATCGGACCGGGACAATGTTCGGTCGTTGTTTTCCATTCACCACAGCAGACTTCAACATCGTGCCAGGTATGAACGGGCTTGCAAGTAGTACGACATACATCACGGTAACAGGTTTTATAGTTCGTTTTGTAAATCGTGCAGCAGACATCCCGATAGTGAGTTTCACAAATCGGACGTCTTACAGTGTAGCAGACATCTCGGTAACAGGTGTTGTAAACCGGCTTGCAGACTGTGTAGCAGACATCCCGGTAGCAGGTGTTATACACGGGCCGTCGGCGTTTGCATGTGACAGTACGATAGCAGGTTTTGTAAACGGGACGGCAGACTTTATAGCAGACATCTCGATAACAGGTTTGATAAACAGGCTTGCAAACCGAATAGCATTCATCACGGTAGCAAGTCTTGTAAACATTCTTTGAGTATTGAACGGGAACTTTTTCGCAGATTGTATCATACACTGTTTTTTGACAGGTATAATTCTGCTTTTCCCAGACGGTTTCTACGACAGTTTTGTAGCAGGTACTTGAGCATTCTTTGGCAGCACTGTAATCGCCACAAGAAGTACACGCTTCTGTGGGACAACAGTTATATCTACCAGCTCCCAGGTAGCCTGCCTGGGCATTCTCTCCAAAGCAGGCCATAATCATGGCGACCGCCAGAAGGGGAATCCAGGTTGTATTTTTCATTGGTCTATTCCTCTACTAATTCATTTCAGCAAAATTAATTGAAAACTGGGGACAGTTAAAATCTACTTCGTCATCAAACTCAACTTTACTTAACAGATACACCCATTTCTCCGCAGCTTACTACCTATCCTCTTTCCATTGGACAACATAAACCGATCGATCATTACAATCGATACTCGTTTCTATTGTGCTAATTGTGCTATAGGTTGAATATGTGATCATTGCCTGTTCTTTTCATGCTTTGTCTCACTTGCAAATCGACTTAAACTCCGTGATAGTAATCTTCAAAAGCTACTGGAAGAATTACAGATAAGACTCGATGAATGATTCAGTGACTGTTATCCTCAAAAAGACCAAAGAAACCCTTCAATCTTTTTTCAATAGTAAAGTGAGATGTTTAAATGAAGTTTGCCATTTGTCAGGAATTGTTTGTTGACTGGGACTGGGAAAAACAGTGCGATCTGATTGCCGAAATCGGCTATCAAGGGATCGAGTTAGCGCCGTTCGCATTTGCCGACAGTCCTGCTGAAATTTCTGCGGATCAGCGCGCGTTTATCAAACAAACGGCTGAAGAGCGGGGACTGGAAATCATTGGCCTGCATTGGCTTCTGGCAAAAACTGATGGGTTACATTTGACCACTTCTGATGCCGCTGTCAGACAAAAGACCTCAGACTACCTTGTTGAGCTCGGAAATCTGTGCGCTGATCTAGGTGGAGATTTAATGGTATTTGGTTCTCCCTTCCAGCGTAATCTGGAAGAGGGTATGTCGCGTGATCAGGCTTATGCAAACGCTGCTGAGGTATTTCGAAACTGTTTACCTGCCATTTCTAAAAGGGGCGTACGGATTTGCATGGAACCGTTAACGACTAAAGAAACGGACTTTGTAAACACTTGTGCGGAAGCGGTCGAGCTGATTGACATGGTTGAAGCAGACAATTTTGTACTGCATCAGGATGTGAAAGCGATGTTAGGCGCGGAAACGGATCCAATTCCTGATCTGATTCGCAAATATGACAGCAGAGTTGGACACTTTCACGTGAATGATTCGAACCTCCTGGGACCCGGGA
>NZ_CALEMX010000251.1 GCF_937910335.1 uncultured Gimesia sp.
TCATGCGAAGAGTTTATATCGACATCACCGGAACCACTCCTAATGAAGAAGAAGTTAAGGCCTTTTTAGCTGATAAAGACGCTGCCAAACGGGATAAACTGATTGATCGTCTGATCGACAGCCCTGCTTATGCAGATTACTTCGCTAATAAGTGGAACATGGTTCTTCGCAACAAAAAACTGCAGCCGATTGATATCGCCGGTACGAATGCCTTCTATCAATGGATCTGGAATAGCTTGTATGAAAATAAACCATACAATCAGTTTGTAGGTCAAATCCTTTCCGCATCAGGTGAGTTCCGACAAAACCCTGCAGTGGTCTGGTATCGAGAAGTCAATACTGTTGAAGAGCAGGTTGAAGATACTGCTCAGCTATTTCTGGGATTGCGAATTCAATGTGCCCGTTGTCATCATCACCCCTTCGAGAAGTGGAGTCAGAACGACTATTATGGTCTGGCCGCCTTCTTCAGTCGTGTAGGAACGAAAGATCCGACTGCTGGATCGATTGGGACGCGTGGTTTCCGGGACAAGAGAATTTTTCATAAAGAAGGCGCTGCGACAGCAAAGAATATTCGTTCGGGAGAAAATCTCAAACCAACGGCGCTGGGAATGCCGCCGGTGGAATTAAGTCCGGAGCGTGACCCCCGGGTTGCTCTCGTGCAATGGTTATCGCGAACAGATAATCCTTTCTTTGCGAAAGCGCTGGTCAATCGTTATTGGAAACACTTCTTCGGTCGAGGAATTGTGGAACCCGAAGATGATATGCGTGCGACGAATCCGCCTGCCAATCCGGAGCTTCTAGATGGTCTGGCCAAACACTTTGTCGAAAGCGGATTTGATTTGAAAGAACTGGTGCGTGCGATTTGCCGTTCCAATGCTTATCAACTCAGTTCGCTGCCAAACGAGCATAACCTGAAGGATAAGCAGAATTTCTCACGTTATTATCCGAAGCGTCTCACTGCGGAAGTGCTGTATGATGTCTTTCATCAGGTCACTAATTCGACACAGCGTTTCTCTGGTCTACCCGCGGATACTAAAGCGGTTCAGATTACCGATGCTACTTCGGCTCCCTACTTTTTGAAAGTATTCGGGCAACCTCAAGCGGATACAGCCTGTGAGTGCGAACGATCACAAAGTGCGAACCTTGCTCAAAGTTTACATTTGCTGAACAGTAAAGAAGTTCAGGATAAGATCACCGGGGGAGCCAGCCGTGCGGCGATGCTCGCCAAAGATACCAAACGCTCGAACGAAGAAAAGGTAAAGGAACTTTACCGTTGGGTATATTCTCGTGCACCGCAAGCTCAGGAGATGAAATTTGCCCTTTCCTATATCGAACGGCACAAAGAAAAACCTCAGGTTGCCTACGAAGATATTATCTGGGCACTGATTAATACCAAAGAATTCCTGTTCAACCACTAGTCTGTATCCAGGTTGCTGGCATCGTCTCCCGAGCCGTTTGGTTCGAGTAGATCGGTGTCGATGCCGCTATGATGAAAATGGATGCAAACTGGAATTGAAAATCTGATAAAAGTCTCCGAAATTTAAGCTGACAGCTATTTTAGGTTTAGACAATGGTTGTCAGCTTTTTTACAATAAACTTAAGTTAACCTGTGGCTCCCGGTTCTCTTGTTGAGAACCGGGCTTGCCCGCAGGTTCCCTCCTGAATTCCTCCCAGAAACTTCCATCCAGAAAATTGGTAGCAGTACTATGACGCATACGCGATTTTTTGATCAACGTCGTTATTTTGCGAAGGTTGTTTGTTTTCTCGTTGCAGGAATTAGTTCATTCTTTCTAACGGGCTTTTCCATTGTTCGGGCACAGTTACCTCAAACCGCTGTGTACGCTGTATCTCCTTCGGGAGGACAAAAAGGTCAAACGGTTGAAGTCCGTGTGACGAGTGGAAAAGATCTGGAAAAACTGGACGCTTTGTCATTCAGTCATACCGGGATTAAAGCGGTTCCCAAGATGCTGGAGAGCAAAGGCAAAAAGACTCCTGTTGCAAATACATTTCTGGTTACGATCGACAAAGCAGTGCCAGTCGGTGTTTATGATGTCAGAGCGCATGGCCTGTATGGTCTCAGTAATCCGCGTTCATTTGTAGTTGGGGATCTGCCGGAAAAAGCAGAAGTGGAGCCCAACAATAAGTCGGCTCAGGCCACACCTGTGGCAATGGATTCCTTAGTGAATGCGACTTTGCAATCGGCAACAGATGTGGATTACTATTCGTTCCCCGGCAAGAAGGGGGAAAAGGTTTCGATCGATTGTCGGGCCTCTCGCATTGATTCGCCAATGGTGGCGATTGTAGAACTCTATGGTCCCGACCATAAACGGTTGGCTACCGAAAGAGATACTTTTCGCAACGACCCCTATTTGAATTACACATTGCCCGCAGATGGAACCTATCAGGTTAAAGTTCGCGATTTGACATACACGGGGGGCGTACAACACATTTATCGATTAGGTATCCACAAAAAACCGCACATTGAATTTGTGATGCCACCTTCCGGAACGCCGGGAACAACTACAAATCATACATTATACGGCTACAACTTGCCGGGCGGAAAAACCTCAGACTGGAGTCTTGGTGATAAACCGCTTCAAGAGGTGCAGGTTAAAATTGCAATACCAGCCAAACCAGCTACGTTACAGATGGGCGAACAGGGCTTTCCCCATGAAGTGAGTGCTGATGGATTTTCCTACGTCTGGGAAACACCAGCAGGCAGTTCGAATCCTATGACGATTTACTTTGCAGAAGGCAAAATCGTTCGGGATGAACAAAACGTGGAAGAGACACTTACTTTACCTGGAGAGTTTGTCGGTCAATTTGAAGCGAAAAATGACGTTGATACTTTTCGGTTTGCAGGTAAGGCAAAACAGAAGTATTCGATTGAAGTTTTTGGTCAGCGAAATGGAATTGTGATGGACCCTGTGATTGTTGTCGATCAGGTCATCAAAGACAAAGCTGGAAAAGAAACGTTCAAACGGTTGGCCAATGTGGGGGCCACCAGCGTTTTTCCCGATCTGGGTGGAAAACTGTTTGATACTCGCACGGATGATCCCTACTACTTATTTACCGCTCCCGCTGATGGTGTATTTCGGGTAACACTGCGTGATCTTCAATTTGAAACACGTGGAAATCCTCGCATGTTGTATCGTGCTGTGATTCGCCAGCCCACGCCAGATTTTCGGCTTGCTGCATTACCTTTGAATCCTCAAGCGGTGAATACGGGTGGTGCACCCGCCTCGATCGCACTGCGTAAAGGTGATTGTTTCAAAATTTCCGTAATGGCATTACGCCAGGATGGATTTAACGAAACGATAGACCTTTCAGTCAAAGGTTTACCCGCAGGAGTTTCCTGCAAAGGGGCTAGTATCGGTGTGGGTACGAATAACGCAGAGATGATTATTCAGGCTGATGAAACTGCAAAAAAATGGTCAGGCCAGATTGAAATTGTCGGTCAGGCCACCGGAGCAGACTCTAAGAAGCTGGAACGCGTTGCTCGTGCTGCAACAGTATTACGGCCCGTTGCGGTTAATATTCGTGCAAATTCTCGTATCGCACGTTCTCTGGGGTTGTCGGTCATTGATGAAGTAGCCCCCTATCAGGTTGTGGCTAATGTGACTGAAATAAAAGTGAATCAGGGGCGACAGATTTTGGTTCCCGTCAAAGTTATCAAGCGAACAGGATTTGATAATGCGGTTGCGCTGGCCTGGAATGGGATCCCTAAAAACAGCAATATCACCATTCAGAATAAAACCATTGCGAAAGGCAAGCAGGACGAACTGTTTCAGTTATTTGTGAACAACAATGCCAAACCTGGCGTCTATACTGCTTATCTACAGTCGACGGTTGATGTCTCTTACCGTCGTAATCCCGGACAGGTAGACGAAGCCAAAAAGGATCAGGCGGAACAGGCTAAGAAATTAGCCGACGCACAGGCGGCGCTCGTTGCTGCAACCAAAAAACGGGATGCACTAGCCAAAGACAAAACGAAAACTGCAGCCCAGAAGAAAGTGGAACAGGCAAAAGCCGTTCAGGAAGTCACTGCCGCAACCGCAGCTGTGAAAACTGCAACTGCTGCTAAAAAAGCGGCAGATGCAAAGGTGGCTGCTGCGACAAAAGCGGCTACAGCCAAGACGGTTAAAGTCTATGCTCCTTCGACTCCCTTAGTCATTCGAGTGAATCCGGCACCGGTTACAATGACGTTAGCAGTTCCCGGTGGTGGTGCATTGAAGAAGGGGGCAGCCATTGATGTGAAGGCCACCATCAAACGTGTCAATGGGTTTAAAGGGCCTGTTCAATTAACGTTGCCACTGCCTCCTGGCATTAAAGGAGTCACAGCGGCGACTGTACAGATTCCCGCAGACAAGACGGATGCGACGATTCAGATTAAGGCCGGTGCTGACGCTACTGAAGGGGATTTAGCCAATTTAGTAGTTCAGGCCAAAGCCGATTTTCAGGGCGAAGCTTTAGTAGATGCAGCAATTAAATTAAAAGTTACCAAGTAGTATCAATATTCAGAAATAGTTACTTCAGAATCAAACACAGACAGTTGGTCGTATATTTCAACTGCTCAAACAGTGATAATAGAGGGGCATGTTATGCGGAACAGGTTTGCTAATTTATGTGTAATGTTAGCTGCAGTTTTTATCGCAGGAAATTTTGCAGTAGCGGAAGAAAAACCGATCGTACCTGCGAAAATCGCATTAGGGCGGCCTGTCAGCTTTGAGAAAGATGTCTTTCCGATTCTGGATGCGAATTGTATCGCCTGCCATAACATCGCCAAAAAAGAAGGTGCACTCGTTCTGGAAAGTGCCGAAGCCCTGATCAAGGGTGGGGACAGTGGTGCTTCGGTTGTGCCTGGAAAGCCAGATGAAAGTTATCTCTATCAAGTGGCATCTCGCACTGAAGAAAGCTTTATGCCCCCATTGCCTAATAAAGTGGGTGCGAAAGCCCTGACTCCTCAACAGGTCGGAATACTTCGTCAGTGGATTATTGAAGGTGCTAAATCCAGTGGAAAGTCTTCAGATTCGGGCGTTGCCTGGCAGTCATTACCACCCGGATTAAATTCCATTTACAGTACAGCTCTTTCTCCATGGGCACGTTATGCCGCAGTGGGGCGGGCGAATCGAATTGCCGTTTATGACCTTGCTTCCGGAACCGAAGTGGCTAAGTTAAACGATCCTGTTCTTGTCAAATTACAAAAAGAGGGCAAGCCGTTTTATCCACAAGGGGCCGCACATCGGGATTTTGTACATTCTCTGACGTTCAATTCTGATGGGACTTTGCTTGCTTCAGGCGGTTATCGGGTTGTCAAACTCTGGAAGAAATCGTTAGGCAGTGTTGTTAAAAAAATTGATCTTCCGGCAGCAGTTACCAGTTTGGCGTTGAATGCAGACCGTAGTGTGCTGGCTGTAGTGACAGCCGACAATGGTGCATCACTGTGGAAATTGCCCGCAGGGTCGAAATTAGTAGATTTAAAAGGGCACACTGGAGTTATTAAAGGTCTGGCTTTTACACCGGATCGTACTAAAGTTGTGACTTCGTCTGCCGATCAGAGTTTGCGTGTCTGGAATGACGCCGATGGAAAGCAAATTTCCACAATGAAAACCCCCGCAGTCATTAATGCTTTGACTGTCAGTAAAGATGGAACTCAGGTAGTCGCCGGCGGAGCGAATAACATTATTTATGTCTGGCCGCTGACGATTCCCGCACCAAAGGCTGGTGAAAAAGCTCCTGCGATTCCAGCCGCACTGGTTGAACTCAAAGGACATACCAAACCGATTACCTCTATCAAGCTGGTCTTGCCAGCGGGAATACAGTTGGTTTCCGGAAGTGAAGATGGCACCGTTCGCGTGTGGGACCTGAAGGGCAAAAAGCAGATTCGGTCAATCAATCATGCTGCTCCCGTAACCGCCGTCGATATCAGTCCGGATGCCAAAACTCTGGTATCGGTATCCGTCAATGGAACTGGAAAGATCTGGCAATTGAGCGATGGTAAGATGCTCAAGGAATTCCGTGGCGACTTGGGTAAAGAACGTCAAATGGTTCTGGCCACGGAGTCACAGACGATCGCGAAACAAAAAGTAGCGTTAGGTGATGCAGCCGTCAAAGCCGCTGATAAGAACGTGAAAGATCGTGAAGCAGAAGTGAAAAAACGAAATGAGGAGCTGGCTGCTGCGAAAAAGGCATTGCCTGTAGCTCAGAAAAAGGTGACCGATTATGCTCCGAAAGTGAAAGCCGCCAAGGATGCACTTGCAAAATTGCTGGCTGACCATAAAAAGAAAGGTGATGATGCTGTTGCGAAAGCCAATGCAGAAAAAGTGGCTGCAGATAAAGCCGTTGCTGCTGCAGACGCTAAGTTAAAGCAGGTGAATCTGGCAAATCAGACCGCCATTACCGCTATCGAAAAAGAGGTGGCGACAGCAAAAGCCGCTTTGGATACTGCCAATGCAGTCAAGCCAGATCCTGCTGATAAGACGGCTGCTAAAAAGAAGCAAGACGCGGTGGCAAAAGCACAGGCAACCTTTGATGCCGCCACGAAAAAGTTGGCGCCTGCTAAAGCGAAACAAACGAACGATACAAAGCTGGCGACAACAGCCCTCAACACAGCAAAACAGGCAGTTACTAAAGCAGTCGCTGCTGTGACAGCTGCGACGAAGTTAGCGGCTACGAAGGCGAACACGGCAGCCGCTGACAAAGCGGTCGCTGCTGCGGAAGCAGAATCAAAGAAATTAACCGATGCGGCAACAGCGGCAGCGAAAAAGATTACGTCTTCCGAACGCTCTGTTAAAGTTGCTGGTACAACTCTGATAAAAATCAAAGGACAATTGGTAGAGCGAACCAAAGAGAAAGCCGCCCTGGATGCCGTTACCAAGCAGGTAGACGTTGTATTGGCAGAAGCGAAAAAACAGGCAGCCGTCTTGACTCCGATGAAAGCAGTGGCGTTCTCGGAAGATGGTAAGCAGGTTGTAACCGGTGATGACAGCCAGAAGGTACGTCTCTGGAATGTGACTACCGGAAAAGAACTGGATACATTATCTGGTCATACTGCAGGCGTCTCATCAGTAGCCTATCTGTCAAAAACGGCTGTGATTTCCGGTAGTGCAGATAAGACAGTGCTGATTCAAAGTCTGCAACCTGTCTGGTCGTTGGTCGCCCAGTTAGGGGCTGATGCGAAAGATCCTACAAAGGTAGGCGCATCACCAATTTCGAATCGGGCGCTTTGCCTGGATTTCAGTCCCGATGGGAAATTATTGGCTGTCGGAGGCGGCGATCCTTCACGTAGTGGCGAAATCCTGTTATGGGATGTCGCGACGGGAAAGGTCGTTCGGAAATTTGATAGTCCTCATAGCGATACGGTTCTTGGTATCCGTTTCTCTCCTACCGGTAAATCAGTACTGAGTGGTGCTGCTGATAAGTTTGTGAAAATCTTCGACGTGGCAACAGGTAAGTTTGTAAAATCGTTTGAAGGACATACACATCACGTTCTCGATGTCTCCTGGAAAGCTGATGAATCGACGGTCGTTAGTTCGGGTGCAGATAATGTAATTAAAGTCTGGAACATTGAAACCGGCGAACAAAAACGAACGATCAAAGGATATTCCAAACAAGTGACCTCAATCAGCTTCATCGGACTGGGTGCTAATATTGTCAGCGGTGGCGGAGATAAAACCGTTCGCATGCATCTGACAACCAATGGTTCTAATTTTCGCAATCTGGCTGGTTCCACTGATTACGTTTACAGCGTGGCCGGCAGCCGAGATGAAGCGACTGTGATTGCCGGTGGTGAAGATGGAGTACTGCGAGTTTGGGATGCCAAAACCGGTAAGTTATTAAGCAGCTTTAATCCCCCTCCTGTACCGGCAACCAATCAACAGGCAAAAGCTGGTAAATAAGTCTATTCGACTTTAAGATCAACTAATCATGTTCAAGTGACTCTGTAACATCTGCTGCAGAGTCACTTTTTTTGTGTTTTGTTTGTGAAAATCTTCCGGGTTTGATCACCTGATTGCACTGTACCGGTCGACTGATTATATTCGCTAAAGAAATTAAATCTTGTCAGAACTCAGCAGGAAACGCCAGATCATGTCCGAACAGCTCAGTGCACGTATTTTCGCAGAATTAGAGAGTCTGATTCTGATTGACCCTCATACTCATATCAATCCCCATGCGGCCGCTTCTACCACGTTGGCAGATATCATGGGATATCATTACTACACTGAGTTAGCACACTCTGCAGGCTTAGCCAAAGAGTTAATTGAAGAACCCGGTATCGATCCCAAAGAAAAAGTCGGGCGTCTGGTGACTCAGTTGGGAGATTTGGACAATACCATCCAGGTCAGCTGGTTATTGGATATCTGCAAAGAGTTCTTTGACTTCCAGGACGAAGCGATTACAGAGTCCAACTGGGAGAATCTCTACGACACCGCTGCCAAGAAAATGGCGCAACCAGACTGGGAACAGCAGGTCTTAAAACAGAGCGGGCTCGAACAGGTCTTTTTGACGAATGATTTCGATGATCCTCTGGAAGGCTTTGATACAAATCTTTACATTCCGTGTCTACGCACCGATGATCTGGTGTTTCACCTTTCCAAAAGTGAAACGCGCGAGCGTCTGGCCAAATCAACTCAAATGGATATTGGATGTGCCAGCACGCTGAGGGAAGCAATCGGCAAGTTGTTTTCTCATTTTACATCCAAAGGGGCGCGGGCCTGTGCCATTTCGTTGCCCCCCGATTTTTCTCCTGTTTCAGTGACTGCAGATCAGGCCGACTCGGTAGTGAGATCGCTTTACGCGGGATCAGAATTAAGTTGTGAAGAGGCGCGAACCGTCAGTCAATTTGTGTTCTGGACCTTGGCTGAATACTGTGCCGAACATCAACTTCCCTTTGATCTGATGATCGGCGTCAATCGTCGGGTGTATGAAGCAGGTGTTTATCAAGGGCAGGATTTGTATGATAAACGAACTTCTCTGATCCTCTACAAGGATTTGTTCAATGCATTTCCGAATGTGACTTTTCCTGTTTCGGTTTTAACGAGTACCAGTAATCAGGAACTGGTCAGCTACAGTTGGATATTTCCGAATGTGGTCATCAATGGTCACTGGTGGTATTCCAATACTCCGGCATTTATTACCTTCGATTGTAAAAGCCGCCTGGAAGCGGTGCCGAAAACGAAGCAAATTGGTTATTACAGCGATATGTACAAACTTGAGTTTGCCTTACCGAAGTTTCGTATGTATCGTCGTGTATTAGCGAATGTTTTGGCCACTGATTTTGTAATCAGCCGTAATTGGTCGGAACAACGTGCGATTGAACTTGGAAAGCTGGTTTTGCGAGGGAATGTTGAGACAATTTTTGGTTGTTAATCATGAGACTCAATCTATTGAAGCGATTGCATCAGGGCCCGCTGAGCTTTAAAATATCATTCAATTCCAGTTTTAAACATCTCATTATCATTTCATAACAGGGGCATTTTAGATGGCTACGTTGGTCATGTTACAGGCGGGTCAGGCAGTCTCTTATTCACTAACTGGCGAAGAGACAGTCATGGGTCGGCATCCAGATTGTCAGATTCAGCTTGATTCCAATATGGTATCGCGCCGCCATGCGCATGTCGTTGGAGATGGTGATCAGTATTTCGTAGAAGATCTGGGAAGCGGTAATGGAACTTTTGTCAACGGTAAAAAGATCGAAGGCCGCACTTTACTGGCTCATGAGGATCGTCTGAAAGTAGGTCCGATTCTGTTTCGTTTTGAAGCCGATCAGAGTAGCCAAACGAAGTCGAGTCCGGTGTCAGCACTGAAGGAGACCGGTTTTGATATCGGATTTTCGGAAGAAGAGGGTGATGACGAATCGGCAACCATCATGGGGGCTGTTGCCGGCGGAGGGGGCTTTGGTGGTCTTGATGTCCGTCCCGAATCCAAATTAAAAGCAATGATTGAAATCAGCCGCAGTCTCGCAGGAACAGTGGATCTGGAAAAACTCTTGCCACAAATTCTGACTTCGCTGTTTCATATTTTTCCCGCGGCCGACCGGGGTTGTATTTTACTCAAAGATGATTCAAACGGGGAAATGGTTCCCCGTGCCTACAAGCACCGTCGTGCAGGGGAAGATGCGACCGTCAAACTTAGCCGAACGATCGTGCGGAAAGTTCTGGAAGAAAAGTCTGGCATATTATCTGCCGATGCAGCAAGCGATGCACAGTTTGACGCCAGTGAATCAATTTCCAATTTGTCAATTCGGTCCATGATGTGTGTCCCAATGCTGGGGCTTTCTGAGGAGCCGATTGGAATTATCAATATTGATACGCAAAATCCAGTGCAGCAATTTCAGGCAGAAGATTTGGATTTATTGATGTCGGTTGCAGGCCAGGCTGCGCTTTCGTATGAAAGTGCGCGGTTGATGACTTCCTACATGGCAAAGCAGAAGCAGGACAATGAGATGGACATCGCCCGTAGTGTGCAGGAGGGTTTACTACCCAGTTCGGTTCCTGAAGTCGAAGGTTATGAATTTTTCGCCTCATACGATTCGGCACAAGCGGTCGGGGGGGACTATTATGACATATTCGAATTGCCCGATGACAATATAGGACTTTCGTTTGGTGATGTTGCGGGAAAAGGAGTTCCCGGCGCCATGATCATGTCCCGCATGTCAAGCTGCGTTCAAAATACCATGCGATTTGTGCATGAGTGCGGTCCGGCTGTCGAGGCGATTAACGATCATATGTGTGACAGCGCGGTCGAGGGACGTTTTGTAACGTATGTACTTGTGATTCTGGATACAAATAATAATCGATTATCATTGGTAAACGCCGGTCATATGTCACCGATGATTCTTAAATCTGATGGTTCACTTGAAGAATTTCCGGATGAGAGTATTGGAATGCCGATTGGTGTGATGGAAGGTTATCCTTACGAAGTTGTGGAACACGAAATGGCTCCTGGTGAAATCATCATTCTGTTTACGGATGGTGTCGACGAAGCGATGAATCCCGCTGGTGAGTTATATACGTTAGACCGGATGCGCGATTTTATTAAATCAAACAAAGATAAAAATGCAGCCGAGTTAGGGCAGGCATTATTAGCAGATGTCAGGCGGCACGCTGATGGCCGTCCACAGAATGATGATATAACAATAATGACATTCGGGCGTGTTTCCTGAACTGATGTTTTTATTACTACCAACTTGATAGCCAAACCATGTCTGCCAGCCTGTATTTACAAAATAATGGCGATAGTTCCAGACTGGAAATCAAGGGGGAGCAGATTACGCTGGGCCGCCATCCGGATTGTAATGTCTGCCTGAAATCCAATACGGTATCTCGCTATCATGCCCGCATTAATGTTAGCGAGGATGAGCAATATCTTCTGGAAGATCTCGGTAGTGGTAACGGGACTTTTGTTAACAATGTACTTGTAAAAGACCCGGTCGTATTGCTGTCAGGCGACCAAATATCGATCGGTCCTTTTCTCCTGGAATTTTCCAGCGATTCTGAATATGAAAAAAGTCCGAATGAAGGTCTGCTGACTTCTTATGGTTTCATTCCTTCTCTGAAGAATGTTTCACTCCGGCCTCCTGCCATAGATAAATCTACGATATTGAGAGCGTCTGAGCCTTCGGGAGAGATCGAGAGCTATCAGATTAAGCCGGAAATCAAATTGAAGGCGATTCTGAAAATCAGTCGTACGATCGCTTCCGCATCTGATTTGGATTCCATGGCCGAGAAGGTTCTAGAGGGTTTATTTCATATTTTCCCTGCTGCAGATCGAGGCTGTATTTTATTGCGCGATCAAGAGAAACTGCGATTTTTTCCGAAAGCAATCCGGCATCGACGTGAAAATGATCACGAAGCGTTGCAGCTTAGTCGGACTGTTTTGAAAGCGGTGACCGATAATAAAACGGGTGTGCTTTCAGCAGATGCCGCCAATGATGAACGGTTTGAGCTTAGTGAATCGGTTTCTACGTTGACGCTACGCTCGATCCTGTGTGCACCGATGCTGGGCATGGATGGTAGCGTGATTGGGATAATCAACCTGGATACACAACTTGCGGGTCAGATGTTTTCTGAGGACGATTTGGAACTTTTAATGGTGATAGCCGGTCAGACTGCACTTTCGTATGAGAGTGCCCGATTGATGATATCACATGTGGAAAAACAGCGCTACGATAATGAGATGGAGATCGCAGCTCGCGTGCAGAAAGGGCTTTTGCCTGCAAAAATACCTGAAATTGCGGGATACGATTTTTTTGCATCCTATGAGGCAGCCCGGGCCGTGGGTGGGGATTATTACGATTTGATTAAGACGGATGAAAGTCTCATCTGGTTTGCTTTGGGGGATGTAGCGGGTAAAGGAGTTCCTGCTTCACTGGTGATGTCGCGTGTGTGCAGTGCCGTTCGCAGTACAGTGGAGTTTGTGACCGATGTGACTGATGCTGTGCATCGGGTAAACCATCATATCGATGAATCGGCGCACGATGGGCGATTTATCACGTTCATTCTGGGACAGATCGATCTTACACGAAATCTGATTTCCTTTGTTAACGCGGGTCATCTGGTTCCATTGCTCTTTGAGCCAGACGGCACATTAAGAGAGCTGATGGGAGATCATCCGAGCGTTCCGCTGGGAGTGATGGAAGATTACGACTATCAAACGATTCAGCATCAGTTTCAACCCGGCGAACGATTGATTCTGTTCACAGATGGCGTGACCGAGGCGATGAATGAAGAACGCGAACAGTTTGGCCTTGATCGATTAAAGGCAGCCATTCTTGAATCAAAGACAGGATCCAGCAAACTGGGCGCTTCGATCTTGCAAGCGGTCAAAACATTTGTGGGTCAAAATGAACAATATGATGATTTGACGCTGGTGATTATCGGTCGGGACCCGGCTTAAATGAAAAGTGAGACGCGAAGAATTCGCGTCTCACTCATTGATTTTAATGCTGAATCCCAATTTGGGTTAAAGGGAAATCTCGGTTGGTTCTGCGACTTTTCGATATCCCATGCTGTGTATTACTTCCAGCACTTCACTCCAGGTTGGGAACTGACGTCCACTTCGCCTTTTGTAGTCATCCATGGCTTTCATGAAGTCCACTTCGGGCTCGCTATAGTCACGTTCGCAAGTTGTTGGATCAATCTGACGTCGTCGTTCTACTTTACGCTGATCGATAACTTCATGCTTTTCATGAATTGCTTCAGTAGCGGAAGCGATTCTTCGCTTTACGCGTCGACGATCCACGACCAATTCTGTTGGGGGGTCAAGCTGTTTTACCATGTTTAATTTAAGCCTTTTTAGAGGGGAGTAACTTTGCCTGAATTAACTGATTAGTAAATACGCAGTGATAAGAATCAATATAAGAAAATCAAATATTGATCTGGGATGGTTATCCCTGAGTATCTCATTTCCTGTTGATGTTCTTTTTGAGAAGAATCGATCCGCAAAACCAAATTATTTCTGGCCTGGGAAAGAATAAGGAGCTAACCTACTCTATTAGTATTCCCACTAAAATGGGATTGGGCAGTCTGTTTAAAATAATTAACACTGATAAGTGCGATAGAGATTGCCGATTGAGTAGTCATCCCGGTTATGCCGATTATCGGGTAGGGATAAAGCGTCTGTGTTCAGAATTGTGTACAGAATCAAAGAATTTCAGTTTGTGGGGTCCAGTGAACCCAGACCCAGGATGACTCGGACCTGGGACTTCTGAAAACCGGCTGCAAAAAAGAACCCATCAAAGGATTGGAGCAGACTTTTCAATCCAGACAGTTTTTTCTGGCCTTTTTCCAGGTCTCCCCCCTGACCCTTGGCGAGTTGTTGCGCTAGAAAGTCAGAATTCTGATCGATAAAGGCTCGAATCGAGGTGATGTTGAAGAAACAGAGCTGTTTTTCTTCTCGGAAAAAAGTTTCTTTCCATGTATGAAATACGGGAAGTGCGGCGAGACTCTCTTCTGATTTCAAAGTGAAAAACTCCTTGATCAATTCGGGAGAACTGGCAAAAACAAGCTGTTGCTCGTTAATTCCGTAAGCAGGCTGATAAGGTCCCATGCCTTCGATCCAGCGCATTTTATATAAGTTATGGTCTTCGCTCTTAAAGATAGAAGGGTTCTCAATATGCGACTCCTCGGCGTTGTAATGAGTAATCATGCTGTTCATCAAATAATTCGCCACATTTTCAAGAGCAAAACGAGATCGCGATTTGTTTGTTGCACCCGTTGGTAAATCGGATGTTGAGAGCTGCAGAGCTACAAGACCATCAAAGGGAATTGAGTCAAAAGAGAGTTTTTTGCGTGGAACCGAATAAAATAGAATATTAGGACCTAGTGTTTTGGAGAGTTCTGTTACCGGATCGAGTCCTCCGAGCAGGCCGATACTGACGGCATGAATTTTCTGCCATTTCTCGGGATTCTTATCAGCATAGAAGTCAACGATTTTTCGCGTCAGCAAATGGACGTTGAGTTGTCCGGAGAGTACAGCCAGTGCATTTTTCGGAATCTGACTGAATTGATCTGGTGTCTCGGCAGGGACTCGTAAGACATTCAGTAAGGGGAGGTTGATCTCTTCAGAATTAAACAGGATCACCGTTTCCAGCGCTACCGTATTATTGAGATGAAGTCCGGCAGTCACTCCCCCTGTTTTATGCCACCAGTTGACAACGCCTTTCTCGATTTCATTTTTGGGTAAAATGATGTGCTCGTCCCAGATTCGTGGATTCAAAAAGACGGAGCCTGTTATGTTTTTAGTCAAGACCGACTGAGCACGTTGATACATTTTCAGATTGAACAGGCTCGATTGCTTTTCGCGAGACTGTTTTTTGAGATGTTGGTTTACATGCAGATCGATGGTCGATTGCAAAATCTGTTTATTTTCAGTAACAATCAGCGTTTGTTCCAGAAAGGAATAGTAAACCCGTGGCGCTGAATTATCGGCGGCTGATGCCTGATGCCTGGCTATAAAATAGGAGACATCTTGATATGAGGATGGCGTGACCTCAATTCCTGTTTTTTCGAACCAATTTTCAAACAGACTTTTGGTGTTGTTTGTGTCTTTGACTCGGGTCAATAAAAGCAGGGAAGGATTTTTTTTCGGGCCATTATTAAAAACAGCCAGTCCCACGGATTCACCAAAGATCTGATTGAGCAAAGGGAGCAGGGGTTGCTGCGTTACCGATTCGATATCGCGTAATCCCTGTTTGAGGTTTTTGACATCCTGGCTCTCGAGCCATGACTTAAACACTTGAGTTTGCCGAAAGCGTTTGACCAGAGAGGAATCGAGAAATTGTTTCAAATGTGAATTCAGATCAGTGGCTTCGAAATAGATCCCGGCTTGATCATCAACCAGTTGGGTTAGGGGCTGTGGAGTGAGCGGCGCTGCAGCGACTGCCGATGATATGCCGACAGATACAAAGAGTGCAAATGCCAGAGTGAGCGAGTGTAAAATTCGGTGTGTTAGCATCAGATTTGGTTTCAATCGATTTTGTTGTTTCATAAATTCCATACCTGGCGCACTCCTGGCAAGTCTTAAACAATTTGAAATGAGAAATCGTATCTCATTCAGGAACGGAAACGAGTTAAATATTTGTGGATTCTTCAGGAACAGAATGAATGATGAAATTCCAGGCATGTCCAATCTGATCTTTCAGTGGTTGCATTTCTTTGTTGATATCATCGACCCAGTTAGATTCTTCAGGCATGTTGTCTGTCGAACCGGGAGCAGCTTGCGCGACGGGCACCAGGTTCACGGCTTCTGTCATCGTGCCCGCGGTGCTTTGTGCCAGTCCCCAGGAGGCGGCTCTGGCATTTTGCAGTAACTGGTTCAATTTGTTATCGCTGGTCTTTGCTTGTGTTGAAAGTACGGGTTGAACGGGTTTCACGCTCTGATTGACTGCCATAGTATTGGAGGGCAGCACATCGGAATGATCAATCGAAACATTAATGGAAATCGCAATTAATAAAGCAGCCACGGTCAGGACGCTGGCATAAATCCAACGGGTGCTTGAACGTGACTTTCTGTTTTGTGGAGCGGAGATCTTCCCGGGTTTTAACTGAACCAGACTGGAGTGCTGCGATTCAGCGAGTTGTGAAAAGACAGCCTCGACGAGGTCGACATCAGGCAGCGATTGTTTCCAGGCGGGCAATGTATGTTCTACGATCAGAAAGTCTTCCCAGACTCTCTGATGATCTGGTGTTTGCGTTGCCAGATTTTCCAGTTTCGGGCGCTGATCGAAATTTTGTGTTTCGATCATGTTTTCAATTTCTGATTGGTAATCAACGAGATTCATGTCTGACCTCTGGTACAATTCCACGCTGTCTGAGTGTTGACGCTAATTCCTGTCTCGACCGGTGTAACCATGTTTTGATGGTTCCCTCCGGTCGCTCCAGTACTTCTCCAATTTCCTGACAGCTCATTTGTTCCTGATGAAATAAAATAAAACACGTACGATGGTCTTCGCGTAACAGATTAATGGCGTTCTGAAGTTCTTCACCGAGATCTTGTAATTGTTCTGGCGATTGACAAACTGCCAATTCAGAAGCGAACTCTGCAGGAATTGGTCGTTTCGACCTTTTGCTCAGAAATGTTCTGCATCGATTGGCGGCGATGGTCAATAACCAGGGTTTTAATGTGCGGGCAGTGTCCCATTGGTGAAGGCTGCGAAATGCGCGAACAAAAACTTCCTGTGCCACATCTTCGGCATCGTGCCGATGTCCTAACATTCGGTAACAGAGTCCAAAGATCGAACTTTGAAACCGTGCAACAAATGCGCGCATTTCTTCCGGATTACCTTCCAGGCAACTTCGGACTAACGCCGCATCTTCTTCATTCACGGAGAAATCCCGTTTTTAGTCATGTATTGCGGCCATCTCCAGCAGGCTTTCCTGTTCCTGCTTTTTCACGAGGGCTTACAATACTAGAGAAATCTAAATCAAAACCTCAGGCCATTCTATTAAATATACCAATCCCACTTGCCATTGGTTTCAGCTGGTATCAAGAAATTTGTGAAACAGCCAGTAATGTCAGATGGTATATGTTTGTATTCAAGTGCACGCTTCGGTCAGTTCCAAAGAAATCAGTTTTCTAATGTTGACTTTACTTATCGCAGTTATGATAATTAAGGAAGATCATTTAACCGATATTTCCCATTTGGGTTGAGCCAGGAATCGATCCAGGCTCGAATC
>NZ_CALEMX010000252.1 GCF_937910335.1 uncultured Gimesia sp.
ATCTCTCGGAGGATAATTAATGTGATCAGATAGCCTGAGATCACAAAAAAAATATCAACACCAATAAAGCCTCCCTTAAAGGGGTTGACGTCATGAAAGACAAACTCTGCATGATAGAGAACGACTGCCACTACGGCGATTGCACGCAGACCATCAATCTCTGGTCGATACTTAATTGACACAACAATACCTGGGGACTGGGAGGGGGGGAAGCTATTTTATCCATAAAATATTGAGGGAAATATATCAGATCTTAAAAAGAGTGGAATACCATTTTCAATATTCTAATGCGAAAAGCAATGAAAGCGATTTAATTGATGGGTGTTTGAAATTGCTTGATATTCTTAATTAGCTCATCAACCCATCGACATGAGTAAATTTTTTAATCAACCACACCGACTTTCTTATTTTGCAGAAAATCAGCAAGCTCAATGTACCAGTGGAGTAGAGTCGAATAGTGATAAAACGGTTTAGAAAGACGTTTTTATCATTCCTGCAGAAGTAGGCCTGATCTTGTGAAAATCAGCGAATTACAGACGTTCCTTTGCTGAAAGTTTGAAAATCGAACTTCCGGGATTTGGTTTACCTTTGCTTACTGCATAGAATAGTTACAGAGACCGTTTTGAGTTTGCCCGACTGGTGTTATTGAGAGATCGGTTCGTACTTGTCTTCCAACCACAATGGTTTGCAAACTCCCCGAAGCAGATCGAGTTCATTCTGCTTCTGTGAAACTGGATAGGATCTGATGAAATTAATTCTAGCAAATCCCCGTGGTTTTTGTGCGGGTGTGAATATGGCGATTGAATGTCTTGAAGAAGTCATTCGAATATTTGGTAGCAGTATTTATGTCTATCATGAAATCGTACACAATAAATATGTTGTGAATCGATTTACGAATCTGGGAGTGACCTTTGTAGATACAGTTAATGAGGTTCCAGAAAAATCGATTCTCGTATTCAGTGCGCATGGTGTCTCGCCTGCCATTCGCCAGGAAGCCCGCGAGAGAAAAATTCGCACGATCGATGCAACGTGTCCGCTGGTGACCAAGGTTCATACTGAAGCAGTGAAATACGCTGAGGCAGGATACAATATTATTTTGATTGGCCATGAAGGACATGATGAAGTCATAGGCACAATGGGAGAAGCTCCTGAAAGTATTACATTGATTGAGACGCCGGAAGAAGTGAAGGCTTTGGCTTTTTCTGAAAATGACAAACTGGCTTATCTGACTCAAACAACATTGAGTGTGGATGAAGCGGGTAGAGTGATTCGAGCGCTGAAGGACAAGTATCCACAAATTGAAAGTCCTCCGAAAGAAGATATCTGCTATGCGACCACAAATCGTCAGGAGGCAGTCTCCGAACTTGTGTTACAGGCAGATCTGGTTCTGGTACTGGGAAGTCAAAACAGTTCGAACAGTAAGCGATTAATGGAGATCGGCAAATCGGCCCGGAAGCCCGCTTATTTGATAGATGGTGTGGATGAACTCGTGCCCGAATGGCTTGCAGGGTGTGAGACGATTCTCGTAACAGCGGGCGCCAGTGCGCCGGAGGTCGTCGTTCAGGAATTAGTTCAACATCTGGAAGATCACTATCAGGCAGAAGTGGAAAACGCCGTCATCCGGGAAGAATCGGTTCGTTTTCCCTTGCCGAAAGAATTACGTTCACTTCAATCTAAATAGAATCAGGTTTCGGTTGTTGCATTCTTTCGAACAATGTGCAGAATAGTTTGCATAGGTTTACTGTTTAGAGAGATCATGTTTTCAGAGTGATGGCTGCGTCACATTCGAAGCAGAATGACTCTCCATCAACCCGAAGCGTAATAAGCATCCTTAAAGAATTGAAACAGTTGATATGAGTGACGAACCAATCCCAGAAGAAAATAATGACGAATTTAATCAGGAACGTCATACACAGGAAATCAGGCATTCCCAAGTGAGTGCACGCGTTCCCGAGGGAGTTTCGCGAGGAGTTTTCAGCACGGGAGCGGTTGTATTACAGGGGGGGCACGAGTTCATTCTGGATTTTCTGCTTCGTATTTCTACCCCGCAGCAGGTTGTCGCGCGAGTGGTTCTGCCATTGGGGGTTGTTCCTCAAATGATTCGTGCTCTGAAAGACAATTTAACAAATTATGAAAAGCGATTTGGTGTTCCGACGATACCGACTCCTATTCCTCCCCAGGTGACTGGTTCTGCAGAATCCATCAATGTGGGAACAGGTCTGGAAGTGGCGGCATCTGATGAACCGACCCCGCCCGTTTCTGATGTCATATCGGGAGTCTCAGCAGGGGGAACTGGTGCAGTTGGTGAAACAATGACACCTGAGTCTGAATCGGAGCAAAAATCCGAACCGAAGACCGTCATCAAACCCGCCGAAACAGGACAGAAGCCGCCATCTGCCGAAGAATTATACGATGAACTGAAACTACCCGATGAAATGCTCTGCGGAAACTATGCGAATGCTGTCAGAATTGGTCATTCGGCGACCGAGTTTTCTTTTGATTTTATCACTACGTTCTTTCCCCGTTCGTGTGTCTCCGCGCGAGTACATATGGCGGCGCCCAATATTCCCCGCTTGCTGGATTCACTGACGCATTCATTTGAGCAGTTTCAACGTAAAGTGGCTCAGCAGCAGAAACGGCAACCTCCGCAGCAGGGTGATCAGCCGGGCAATCTTTGAATTGTTTTATGATGAGTAGCGGATTAGACTTGCTCGTCGCCAGATGGTCCGTAGAGTGCAGGCACTGGGATGTTATTGAGTCTCAGATAAACACAAAGATGCGCGCGGTGATGGATACTATGGTTGAGGACCCAGGTTCTAATGACGCCGATTTTTGGCATTGTGATGAGTGCCTGCCCGCCAGAAAGTAGTGACCAGGACTTGGCAAATTCTTCGTCAGATGTATCTTCAATTAATTTTCTGGCCTGGGCAACATTCGCGTCAAAGAGGTCCAGGATTTCCTGCTGGCTCTGGAGTTGAACCGACTTGTAAGGTTCGCCGCCTTCGGGATTAATATCCCAGGTATCTTTTGTCAATGTTCCTTCAACCCAGCCTGCTATTTCCACGAGGTGCGAGGCGACCCATCCAATTGTGTTCGAACCGGGATGTGCTTTCCAGTCGAGCTTATCATCGGGGATGCGTTCAAGTGTCTTGCGGGTTCCTGCCATTTCCATATCGAATTCAGGTAGGATTGAGTCGGCGATCGTCATGAGTCATTCCTGTTTTAATGAGATGTACTAGATTTCAGTTGGCGAACCATTTTGAGTGTTGTTGAATCTGGATCAGATTCTGGCTCAAACTCTGACAATTATAGACATGAAGCGATGTGTTTGTCCAGTATGTCAAGTTAAGTCGATTGCTGTTTCGAGAAAACGAGATAGCGACAGAGGATAAAATTGAAGACCATTCCCGTCAAAATACCGATGAACGCTGCAAGCAGAGTTCTTTGATCAAAAAAAACAAACGAACGGCATAAAGTCTCCGTGCTCAGCCAATTGAAGAATGCACCGGTCAGGCAACTACCACAGTAAGAGAGATACTGTTTGAGAATTGGCGCATGTCGCGCGTAGGAAAAAGTGATATTTCTGTTGAGAAGAAAATTGGTACTCATGGAAATCCAGATTGCCAGGGCAACGGCAATCGGTCGAATCAACCAGCTCATCAGTATGGATAACATAGCCAGATTGACGAAAACTCCGGAGAGTCCAATTACTGCGAACTGTATGAAATAGGCATAGTTTCTGTATTGAAATTCAAAGAGTTGTTTCAGGTGTTTCACGTAATGGAATTGCTCTTTGAAAGAGCGCTTGCTTGTTCCCTTTGTTCTGTCAGCGATGTTGATCGGAACTTCAATCACATTGCGACAACGGCACTTCACTAACAGCTCCAGTCCAATGTGATCTCCCGCGGGGTGAAGTAATTCGCGTGCTTTCAGATAAGTCTGACGATCGATTGCAAAAAAGCAGGACAAAGGATCTTTTACTTTTGTGAAGGGGCGTGCGAGCCAGGTGGCGATTTTGGAATTGAGTTTTCTCAACAATCCCCAGGATTTATCTGTCGAGCCGCCCCTGACATAACGACTGCCAGTGACAAAATCCGCCGACTGGTTTTTCAAGGTAAAGTAAAGTTCCGGGATTTTTTCGGGTGGATGTGAAAGGTCGGCTTTCATCACCAGCAGAGTCTCGGCTGTCGCAGCATCCAAACCTGCGAGGACCGCAGTTGAGAGTCCGCGTTCGTTTTTGCGGGTAATCAGCCGAACGGGATAAGATTCAGACAAAGTGTTACAGACCTCTATCGTCTCATCGGGACTGTCATCGTCAACGATAATGATCTCAGCTGCGATGTTAGAGTCCTTGAGGATTTGGCCAATGCGCGGAATCAGACAGGCTAAATTCTCGGCTTCATAATAAGTGGGGACAATAATCGATAATTGAAGCAATGTTCTGACTTTTCAGGATTATAACGGTAGTAAGATCTGATTTTGCTCATGCAGAATTTCAGGTGGTTCATGCATTGAATACGGTCTTGAAACGATTTTCAACTGAAGCACACGTCAAAATCTACCTCGCTCTGTCCAAATGCCGTTGATTTCATTGTTCTGCTCTTTTGTCAGGATTGTGACAGCTTCAATCATTTTATTCTGCATATCGGGAGCGATCCTTATGATCTGTACGATTGACGCGATGAATTTGCTTTTGCTGATTAATCAATGCTGTTTTTTTGCATCATTTTTACTGTTCGAACGACGTGAGGCAGTTTTATGAACTAGATTTCAATTGGAAAACCAGGTGATCGCAATCAATTTCAAAATAGCACGCCTGAGGAAGAGATAAAGCAGGCATGACTGGTTTTCAATCAGAAAATACACATTGAAGGAGTGAAGTAACTATGTCTGGTACTGGCATTTCCCCAGTTGATCAAAATATGGCGTTTGATGACCTGAAGCGACTCATTCACGGTAAGCTGGTCGAAAAACTTGATTTGACTCGCGTTGGAGATCTGGAAGGTGATTCGCTAAGACGCGAAATTCGTCTGGTGATTGAGCACTTATGCGATACCGAAAATCCATTACTCAACCGCTCGGAACGTGAGCGTTTGATCGAGGAAATTCTGGATGAAACGTTTGGCTTTGGACCCTTGGAACTGCTGCTGAAAGATCAGTCTATTGCCGATATCATGATCAACGGTCCCAAGCATGTCTTTGTCGAAAAAGACGGACGTATTGAACGCTCGAATGTTGTGTTTCGCGACAATCAGCATTTGCTGCAGATTCTTGACAGAATTGTTTCCAAAGTCGGTCGACGCGTTGATGAAACCTCTCCGCTGGTAGACGCACGTTTGCCCGATGGATCTCGTTTAAATGCCGTCATTCCACCCCTGGCGTTGGATGGTCCTTCGTTGACCATTCGTAAATTTGGTTCCAATCCGCTGGGACTGGAAGATTTACTGCGATTTGGTGCTTTTACTCCTGAAATTGCGATGCTGTTGGAAGGTGCCATCAAGGCACGCGTAAATACCATTATCAGTGGTGGTACCGGTTCTGGTAAGACCACGCTTTTAAATACACTTTCCAGCTTCATTCAAAGTGACCACCGTGTGATCACCATCGAAGATGCAGCAGAACTCCAGTTGCAGCAGGACCATATTCTGCGGTTAGAAACGCGTCCACCTAACATCGAAGGGCGAGGGCAGATTACAGCAACCGATCTCGTGAAAAACGCATTACGTATGCGACCTGACCGAATCATTATCGGGGAATGTCGTGGTGCCGAATCTCTGGACATGCTTCAGGCTATGAATACAGGGCATGAAGGTTCTTTAACTACCATTCACGCTAACTCTCCTCGTGATGCTGTTTCTCGATTAGAGACCATGATCACGATGGGGGGAGTCGAACTGCCTCTCAAAGCGCTAAGACAGCAATTTGCATCAGCCGTCGATCTGATCATTCAGGTCAACCGTTTGCAAGGCGGACCTCGCAAAGTGACTCATATCACAGAGGTTTTGAATATGGAACAAGATACAGTCATTATGCAGGATATTTTCCTGTTTATTCAGGATGGAATTGATGCAGATGGTAGAGCCTTTGGTCACTTTGAAGCGACCGGTGTTCGCCCTGCCTTCATGGATCGACTTGAAGCTGCAGGCGTTCGTCTACCATCGAACCTGTTTGCCAATCGTGTTTTACAGGGTTAATACTTTTCAGTTGATTAATCAGAATTGAATCAAAGCAAAAACAGATCATTTAGAGTAAAAGGTAATCAGAGATGGATCAAACACTTATCATCTCAATCGCTGCATTTTTTGGCATGATGGCTTTAGTAGGGGCTGCCATGTTTGTGTTCAAGGATTTCTCGTCCAGCAAGGCTGAAGATCGTCTGGCGGTGATCACGGGTAAAAAAAAGGCAGTCGATGAATCCGCTTCGTTAATGAAAGAGGAATTTGTCAAAGGTGGTTTGAACAGTCTTTCAGATCAAGTTGCTCACTTTTTAGAGAAGCTTGGAAATCTCAAGCTGTTACTTGAACAGGCAGAAGCTCCCTTTAAGGCCGATACTTTTTTATTGATGACTGGTGTATCCGCATCAGTAGGATTTGCGTTAGCCTGGTTTACGAATGCTCCCGGGCCTTTCTGTCCTGTTGCAGCATTGGGAACAGGGGCATGTCCTTTTATGTGGTTGCTGTTCTGCAGGAACCGACGATTCAAAAAATTTGCACATCAACTACCGGATGCCCTGGAACTGGTGGGGCGTGCCTTACGTTCTGGCCATAGTTTGTCATCAGGGTTGAGCGTGGTTGTACAGGAAATGCCTGCCCCGATTTCAACGGAATTCGCCTTAGCGTATGAAGAACAAAACTTGGGCGTTCCCATCGATGAAGCATTAAAAAGTATGCTGAAACGGATGCCTAACCTGGATTTGAAATTTTTTGTGACTGCTGTTGTGATTCAAAGACAGGCTGGAGGCGACCTGGCTGAAATTTTGGACAAAATTGGTCACATCATTCGGCAGCGTTTCAAGATTATGGGGCAAGTTCAAGCTTTGACCGGAGAAGGTCGAATCAGTGGAGTTGTTTTGATGGCTCTACCGATTGCCCTGTTTTTTGCCGTGTATTATCTGAATCCCGAATACGTCATGCTGTTGTTTACAGATGAACTGGGACGGAAGATGATTGCCGGTGGAATTGTTCTGCAGGTCCTGGGGGCCTTGTGGATTAAGAAAATTATTAACATCAAGATTTGATTTATAGAACCTTTCAAACATTGAATTGATTAATACTATTTGAGAAAAATTGTAGCCAGCTTTTGCAGCTGTGCGTGGGAGAGTGAATCATGGACTTTGTTCAACTATTACCGTGGGCGATTTTTGGAATGGTGATTATTGGTGTTTTTGCATTAATCAATAAACTCAATTCTGATAAATCTCGTACCACCGAGCGGCTGGATGAGTTGCGCAATCCGCATTTGCGAAATGGCCCGGACCAGGCTCAGACTGGTGGCAGTCTCTTGGAGAAGGCTGCACCCACGCTTTCTAAAGCATTGACGCCCAAGTCAGAACTGGAAGAAAGCCAGTTAAAGGTGCGTCTGGCCAATGCCGGGTATAATTCTGAGAATGCACCGTCAATCTATCTTTCGTTGAAAGTGGCATTGGGTCTGTTGGGCTTAGTACTAGGATCAAGTTATGGTTTTTACAAATTTGGAATGGCCCAAAATGGTTGGACTTCTCTCGTGATTGGCGGGGGTATTGGATTTTATCTTCCTTCAATCGTTTTGGCGATCCTGCGAAAAGGACGTATCGAACGAATTTTCCTGTCTTTACCAGATGCCTTAGACCTGTTGGTTGTTTGTGTTGAAGCAGGGCTGGGACTCGATGCTGCGATGAGAAGGGTGTCTGAAGAGTTGGAAGACACTGCCCCCGATGCGTGTAGCGAATTTGCTCTTTGTAATCTGCAATTGCAGATGGGACGACAGAGGCGGGAAGTATTACATGATTTGGGAATTCGGAGCGGTGTTGACGATATGCGCGCCTTGTCGGCGATTCTGATTCAGGCGGATAAGTTTGGTTCTTCGATTGCCCAGGCATTGAGAGTGCAGTCAGACAGTATGCGAGTGAAACGGAGTCAGTTGGCAGAAGAACAGGCCGCGATGACTGCTGTGAAAATGATTTTTCCTCTGGTGCTGTTTATTTTTCCCGGAATTTTCGTCGTACTGGTCGGCCCTGCTGCCATCATGATGATCAACGGTCTCTTGTCCAGTTAGGAGAGAACCGGTTTCTGGTATCAAATTCCTAATACAGTTATGTAAACACCTTTGATCATTTCGATGATCAAAGGTGTTTCATTTTCTTTACAGGCTCAAGTCTCTTAAGCCAGATTTCTTATCAATCTAAAGAAACTCCTGATCAAAATTCTAAAATAATGGTCTGGCATATCTGAATAGGCCTCTTTTTTCGAATTTTTTATGGTGTCTTTCGTTAATCCTGACTGGCAAATGATTTTGGCATTTCTTTTGCGTTAAACGTTACATAATGAGATGATCAACTGGGTCAAAGTACACCCAGTGAACGAGGGATGTGCTCGAGTCATTCTGGATGCTGATAACTCTTTGCATCAAGATGATACAAGCTTTGAATGATATCGTTAGAGACGAGGTCCTGCAATTTTTTGAGTCAATGAAATACTATCGGGTATACATTCTGGGCCTGGTATCAATTCTGGACACGAATCGAATTGTTTCTCGGATTTCTGTTTTGGCAGGCTATTATTTTCGATGACCATTAAAAATATCAGATAGAAGATTACCGATGCCTGCTCCTCCCTCCTGGCTTAAGACGATGGCAAACCACGTGGCATCATTAATGTCTGATGTCGATGTTCTATCTCCCATCGGTTGTCATTTCTTTCACAACAAAAATCGGGACGAGTGGGAAGTCAGTCTGTTTGCTTCTAATACCGAGATTGTCGGCGGAGAATGGGATGGGGTAATGGCTCCCTCCAAGTTCTGCTTTGATATCCTCAAACTCGGCGCAATCTTCGAGGAAGTACATGCTTTACATTGGCAGGCTTTACCCGTCGATTATGATGATCAACTAGGGTGTCATATTTCCATTGAAGCCACCTATGAAGGTCATCAGGTCTGGGTGCGTGTTTTGGCGGAATCTCCCGAAGAATTTGAGCCTGGCCGCCGCATTCAGACCTATGAATTCGATTTGAAAGAGATCTGGTAGTCTCCCTTTTCAATTACATCAGTCTTGTATTTCTGCTCGATGCTCAAGTACCGGCTTTCTTTGCTCCGCATATGTAGAATTTTAATCTCGCTGTTTGCGATTGATTCAATCTACGGTTGTAGATCTCTTCTACTTTCTCGATTATCATAACCTCTTCAGAAATATGATGTTCAACGGTCTCATTTTAAATCATTCTGTTGTGGAGAGCGATACGATGCAACTGGGGTTTGTAACAGCGATCCTGCCTGATTACGATTTGCGTCAGGTATTTCAGACGGCTTCGGAAATCGGCTATGACTGTGTGGAAGTCATGTGCTGGCCAGCGGGTAAGGATGCCCGACGCTATGCCGGTGTGACACATCTCTCTGCGGAAGAATTTACCGAATCAGAGGCGACGACTGTTCGGCAGATGGCAGAGGAGTTTGGCATTTCCATCAGTGCTTTGGGTTATTACCCCAACCCGTTAACACCCGATCTGGAAGAAGCACAAAAATATGTTGAGCATATTCAGAAGGTCATTGTGGCTGCCCGGATGCTGGGTGTAAATCGGATGAATACATTTATCGGCCGTGACTGGAAAAAATCGGTCGATGAGAATTGGCCGCGTTTTCTACAAACCTGGCCTGCGATTATCAAATTTGCAGAACAGCAGCAGGTACAGATCGGCATCGAGAACTGCCCGATGTCGTTCACTCAGGATGAATGGCCGGGCGGTAAGAATCTGGCCTGTAGTCCCGCGATCTGGAAACGTATGTTCGAAGATATTCCGAGTCCGTATTTTGGCTTGAATTATGATCCTTCACATCTGGTGTGGATGCACATGGATTATCTGGCCCCCATACGTGATTTTGCCGATCGCCTATTTCATGTACATGCTAAAGATGTCCGCATCGATCAGCATAAGCTGGATGAAGTCGGGATATTAGCTTATCCGCTCGACTATCATAGCCCCAAGTTGCCCGGTCTGGGGCAGGTCGATTGGGGCCATTTTTTCTCGCAACTGAATGATATTGGATATCAAGGGCCGGTCTGCGTTGAAGTAGAAGACCGAGCTTACGAAGACTCAACCGAATCCTGTCTGGCTGCCTTGCAACAGTGTCACACCTATCTGCGGAATTTTATTCCTGAAGAACAAACGCCGCTAAGTAATTAGCCAGCTTTGTCGAAATAAAAGACGCGCGGTTCACTTTCGTCAAAGACTGGCTGTGCGTACGACCAAGTACCGCTAGAAAAAGAGTGAGCCCTGTTATTAGTAGAGAGTTCTTTCTCACCGTTGCTGTTCTACTGAAAAGAAATGTCCGTTACAGTTGAAGCTTTACTGAGATTTTTGTGCTTCTTTTACTGCAGCTGCCTCTGTTGCAGGATCAAGCTCTTCCACTGGATCTACTGTTTCTTCTTCAGTAACGATGGGAACATCATCTCCCCCACCACAACCGAGATGAAAGGGAGTCATAAAGGTAACAAGCAGAATGGAAAGTAAAAATCTGTGCATAGTGTGTTGTTCCAATTTGATTTATGAGTTGAATCAGGATGAATTAAGAATCCTCGTCACTTGAATCAAGGATCAAGTGACGAGGAGATTTTTAAATACCTAAAGAGTCACGAACGAATCTTACCATTCACCCAGGACATTACCATCAGCGTGATTCCCAATATTACGCCAGAGTGTGAGATCGATATTATCCGAAGCGAAGCGGACACTACCATCACCAAGTAGAACATGTACTCCACCAGTATGCTTGCTGCGGGCTGCCAAGAGAGCTGAAGTGGAACTGGAACCAGCACCACAGTCCGGCATATCTTTATTATTAGGAGTATAAACCGTACCATAGTAGTGTGATTCGTACAAAGAAGCCCACATCCAGGAATAGCCCTGTTGAGCCGATCCCGTATAAGGTGCCTTGGTGATACAGCTGGCTGGACATACCCCTCCAGTTGGCTGATCGTCACAGAATGGGGCACTTGCAAACGTTTCTGAGACCATCATGGTATTAGTTAAACCATCTTCCACATCACGAATTCTGACTATGCTATTCATGCTAAACATAGAGTTAGTGCTATTGTTACCAGAGTTAGTCGAAGTACCTCTGCAGGCCATGTAATTTGTAGGACCATAGGTTGAAGAGGGTTGACGTGATGAATCGCTGGGACAACGCACTGAAGGGAGTTTTATACTGCGAGTGGCATTGTTAGGGGCGGCACTGACGCCGTGCTCCATTTCCCAGTTGATTTGATTGTAAACCGTTGCCTGATCCAGGAAGGGTAGAATCCGGGGAATCCAGCCGAGTTGGCTGGTAGTCCAGGATGTGACTCCCGTACCATAGGTTCTCCTGACGTCTCCCGGTGGAAACGCTCTGAAGTTATCGTGATAGTTATGCAAAGCCAATCCAATCTGCTTAAGATTGTTTTTGCAGGTTGAGCGGCGGGCTGCTTCACGGGCTTGTTGAACGGCTGGCAACAGTAAGGCAATTAAGATAGCGATGATAGCAATCACTACCAGCAGTTCGATCAGCGTGAAGCCGCGCTTCGTTTTGAGCAACAATTTTTCCATTACGTGAACTCCTGAAAAAAGAGACCTATAAACCGGGATTTCCCATATGGGTTGAGCCTGGAACAGATCCAGACTCGCAACATTCGCGATTATAACACCACCACCTCCCCGCGTCT
>NZ_CALEMX010000253.1 GCF_937910335.1 uncultured Gimesia sp.
GAAACAACACGACGATCCGCACCGAGAATTATCGCTATATCCACTATGCCGATGGTTCAGAAGAATTTTATGATATGCAACAGGATCCCGCTGAATGGAAAAACCTCAGCAGTGATCCCGCGTTTGCAAAATTGATGGAAGAGCACCGGGCTTGGCTACCAACAATCAACGAAAAACCCGCGCCCGGCAGCAAACATCGCATTCTGCGTTACGAAAACGGCAAAGCAAACTGGGAAGAAGTCGATATCGAAGAGGACGATCCCATCCCCGAACTGTAATCTGATTTGGAAATGTGAAGCGTTTCAAACAAAAACGAGACGCATCAAAATATGCTCAAACGTTTGCAGTTCGAATGGATCAATTTTACCATTCAGTAAAGCCCTGACGGTTAATTGCTCGGCACGTCATTTCTAAAAATAATTTTGTTTTGAGGATTCAAGTTCTGGCATCTCTACTGCCGAACTATTCGTGTATAACAATTAAGCTGGAAGCAAGTCACAACTGATGAACCCAAGACAGACGCTCGCGTTTGAGTAGTTAGTTGCGAAATTGTGACCAGGTTGTAAGTGTTACACAAACAGGAGTACTTCGTACTTATAAGGGCTGGAAGCTTGGGCTTCCAGCCCTTTTTTATTTTAGACCTACTGTCTCTATCACACTTGAGCGAATCGCGAATTTTTCTGGCAATCCCTTTTCAATCAGGAACCGACTACCATCACCCCCCTACCGCCATACAGACCAGTTGCCGTCCGGGTCAGGATTGTTCTCAGCAACTTCAAGCCTAGGTTTGAAAGGAGAACACATATTTCAAATCCCCTTTTATATATTGGACAACAGATGTTTGAAGAATTTACTCTACCGGAGTATGTGGTTTTGATGAAGTGATCGTCCAATCGTTACTCACGTAGTTATACTCCTCATCCTCGACAGATACGCGACGACCACACTCAATATCGAATTCTGGAGGAATCTTAATGGAAAACTGTTGGCTGAGACTATGAGCGTCTGGAAGTCCGTTCTCATAAACGAACCGCTTAAAATATTCCTCGTCAAAAAATTCAGTGACTTCACTGGCAAACATCGATGGAAAACTCAACAGCACAGCGATACGATAAAATGAACAGTTAGCAGGAGGGGCTTGACCCGCCAAATTTCTGGCTGCCTTTAGCAGTTCTTTGATAACATCGGCCTGGGTTTTAGGACGCGTCTTTGGTCCTTCTACGATTGAAAGAGGGAGGGGAACTTTGATATTGTGATATTTCTCCCCGTATTCAATCTCTCGTGTATTTTTGATTAGATTGGCCCACCTTCTAAGAGCACGAAAATGGCGACGTAATCCTCTCAGCTTCTTGTTGGGATTGTTAATCGTTAAACGACGCATCGATTTATTCTTATAAAATATGATTATCGTAAGCTGTTGAAAAAAGTGCTTAGAAGCCCTATTTATCAGAGACACACTATTGCCGATGTAAGTTCAACCGGCAACTTTGACTAACCTCTTTCCCTGAAAAATACCATTTATCTTTCGTAATTGCTCTCGACTCAGAAATGAGAATTTCTCCGGTTTATCCAAGTTGAGAAGGCCTGTTTTCTGCTGGCTACCTGATCCTGAAAATTGTATCATTGATCGAAGATGAACAATGGTCATCAGCACAGAACATTCCTGTTACTCAGAGAGATTCAAAACATGTTTGAAAACGAAATCACACTCAACCAATTCCTGTTGGATCAGCTCGCAACCATGATGGCGGATTTACCTGCGGAGTATCTCTTCACGCCGGGGCAAGGGCATGGACATCCTCCGGTCTGGATTCTGGGTCACCTCGCGATTGTTGGTGAAATGGGACAGACTTTTCTGGGAGGGAGCTTGACGCATCCTAAATGGGCTCCCCAGTTTGGCCCCGGATCGAGTGATGAAGTTCAGCCGGATACAAGCCTGACGTGTGAAGTGCTGATCGATGCGAATACGAGTGCTTACGAAACATTGAGAACATTGGCGGCCAACGCGGATGCAGCAGCAATGGCACAACCTCATCCGGTCGAACTGTTGCACGGCACAGCCATTAAAACGAACGGGCAACTGCTGGCGCATATACTAACTAGCCATGTCGGCTTTCATCTGGCGCAACTCTCCAGCTGTCGCCGTGAACGTGGTATCGCCGCTCTGTTTTAAGAAGTTGCTTGCCTGGCATGTTAGACAACTCAATATTATTGCATCACAGACAGGACTGTTCTCCATGTTTTACCATGCTGTATCTTTCATACTCTGCTTCTCACTGATTATAGGAAGTCTGCTTTGTCCTTCGCTGCAGGCAGTAGAGAAAAAGCCGACAGAACAATTCACCATCGTCACATTTGGTGATTCCACGACGGCAACTCGTGGGCCGCTGAACGTGTATTCAAAGATTCTTGCGAAAGAACTCCCACAGTTGGGTTTTCCCGTCAAAGTGATCAATTCTGGAATTGGGGGAAATAATACGGAGCAAGCGAAAGCGCGTTTTGAAAAAGATGTGTTACGCCATCGACCCGATCTCGTGGTGATTCAATTCGGAATTAATGATTCGGCCATTGATGTGTGGAAAAATCCACCTGAGACCAGATCGCGTGTTTCCAATGAAAAATATGAAGCCAATCTGCGTTCCATGATTCGAACTTTGAAAAAGAAAAACATTTCCGTCATCCTGATGACTCCTAATTCCATGCGCTGGAATGTGAAAACCAAGCAGCTCTACAACAAGCCGCCCTATGATGCAAAGAATCCGGATGGATTTAATGTCACTCTCAAAGAATATCTTCCAACGGTTCAAAAAATCGCGAGAGAAGAAACAGTGCCACTCGTCGATGTTTACGCAAATTATGAAAACTATGCGAAACAGCCCGGCCAGTCAGCCGATGATCTCTTACTGGATG
>NZ_CALEMX010000254.1 GCF_937910335.1 uncultured Gimesia sp.
AATTTGTTGACAAATTAATTTTTTGAGTTTATAATATAGGATTAGGTTGATCTAGTTCTATAATGGATCAACTCAATTCCTTGAATTCTGTAAGCAAAACCTATCAATTCTGATAGGTGATTATTTGATAAGTTAGTGTTTCGCACTCTCGTTTTGAAATCAGGTACCCTGCATCACTTCAGTAAAGTCCAATAGGGTTGGCTATTCTACTTTTATTCATTTTTTGAATGCTGAGTTCACCTCTGATTTTATTTTGCTTGAAAACTAAGAGAGAGTTTGAAATTGTAATTATTCCTTTCTCTATCATTCTTTCTTTTTTGGAGATGAAAATGAAACGGCTCACAGCAAAACGGGGTTTTACCCTGATCGAACTTCTGGTGGTCATCGCCATCATAGCCATTCTAATTGCACTCTTGTTGCCAGCAGTACAACAGGCACGCGAAGCAGCACGACGATCAACGTGCAAAAACAATATGAAGCAATTGGGCCTGGCACTGCACAACTATAACGAAACTCACAGCGTATTACCTCCCGGGACCATTAATGGGGCAGGTTCTGCAGCTCTAGGAAATCAACCTGCAACCAATGGGTTAAACCACACAGCTTATACGTTACTGTTGCCATACATGGATCAGGCACCACTCTATAATAAGTGGAATTTTGATATTGCCAGTAGCGGGGCGACCAATGGCTTTTTTACTGCAGTCCATGGCGGATGGCCTAACACCAATACTGTTCTGGGGCAGACGGTCCTGCCTGCACTCTTGTGTCCTTCTGATGAAGGCGACTCATTGGAAAACAGGACTGATGCAAGTTACCTTGCCACTAATGCCGCCAGAACGAATTATCTCTTCTGCGCTGGTGGGCATTGGAGTGGTTGGCCGGGGAACGGGCTGTATTCAACCTACGCCGTAAGTGCCAGTAATCTTCCTAACGGCCAAACCGGAATTCAGGGTCAAGGCATGTTTGGGTTTAACGGCGCTGCTAAATTCAGATCAATTAGAGACGGGCTAAGCAACTCGATTGCCATGACGGAAGGCTGCATTTTTGGGCGTCGCGATGATGCTTATTCCCCCTTATGGGCTCAACATCGTGTCTATGGAACGTTCGCTGTAAACCACCCCAATCTTGATGCTAATCACATCAATAATAAACGGTATCATATTAATGGCCCTTACGATGTAATAGGAGCGACTTCCGGTGGTGGGGTTGATGATCGCAGAATCTTTGTCGGAGTTGCATCCAGTGTTCATGTAGGGGGTTGTCATGTTTTGATGGGAGATGGCGCTGTTCGTTTCTTGAGCGAAAATATGGATCACAGTCAGTATGCCCTACTGACACGCATCCATGATGGTCAAACAGTAGGTGAATTTTAATTGTTTTTCAGACAGGGCGCTCCTAATCAAAGGGAGCCCTGTCTGAGTTATTTTTTCACTCCCAGAGAGATTATTCTTTTGATTAACAATTTGAAGGAGCTGATGGTGTTCGTAGAATCTTTTCGTAAAGTATCCCCATACCTTTTGTGTTTGGCTCTGTTGTTACCGATGGCAGGCTGTTCGGGAGGCTCAACCGAATCCGAGCAGGGGGCTTCGGCTCCACCAGAAAATGATCCCGCCTTAACTCCTCCAGTAGGTACAGGTCCGGAGACGAAGAAGAAGAAGTAATTCGCAAGTATTTTTTGTATTGAACTTGACCACTTTCGAATAATTAGCTTTAAAATATTTTGATTTAACCGGTTGCCCTTACTAAGGAGCAACCGGTTTTTTTGTCATGGATGTGCGTGTTCATAGCGTTTCTTGAACCGCATAATTCTACCATGAAACCTGGGTGGCATCATTTCACATGTGCCCACCTTCCGTCGTCTAGCTGCGTCTCATTAATATCAAATTATTAGTGATCAAAACATCTGACAGAAAGTCCGAACACTACCGAAATCTCTCCATCTCGTTTAATCTAAGAGAGCGGACGACTGAGTCTTCCGACAAGCTTTCCAGACTCAGCCACTTTTCACTTAAGATTCAGAGGTTTTTTTAATGCTGGCGAAACGAATCATTCCCTGCCTGGATGTCCATGCGGGACGTGTTGTTAAGGGAGTCAATTTTGTAAATCTTCAGGACGCCGGCGATCCTGTAGAAGTCGCAGCACGCTATGAGGAGCAGGGCGCTGACGAACTGGTTTTCCTGGACATCACGGCTAGCCATGAAGAACGCGAGATCATTCTCGATATTGTCCGCCGTACATCAGAAGTGATTTTCATGCCTCTCACCGTGGGAGGTGGCATTCGGACTCTGGAAGATATTCGTGCTTTATTGAGTGCCGGCTGCGATAAAGTTTCGATCAACTCTTCCGCTGTCAAAGATCCGGACCTGATTCGGGAAGCCGCTTTACGATTTGGCAGTCAGTGCATCGTTGTGAATATTGATCCTAAACGGGTTCAGAAAGAGGGCAAAGAATTCTGGGAAGTGCACGTGAATGGTGGACGTGTTCCAACTGGCCTCGAAGCAATCGAATGGGCAAAAAAAGTAGAAGATCTGGGCGCCGGTGAAATCGTTCTGACATCGATGGATGCAGATGGAACCAAAGACGGCTATGATCTTCCAATCACGAAAGCCGTTGCAGAAGCCGTCACAATCCCGGTGGTTGCCAGCGGTGGTGCAGGCTGTCCCGAACACTTATATGAAGTCCTGACGGAAGGCAAAGCCAGTGCCGCACTCGCCGCAAGTATTTTTCATTATGGCACTCACCCCATAGAAGAAACAAAGCAGTATCTTGCCGAACGTGGCATTCCTATTCGCTTCAAAAGCACTGTTTCTCTCTCACAAGGGTAAGTTAAAAATCAGGGTGGTATCACCTGTGTTGAGAGCAGAGCCACAAATTTATCGTTTACCTAGAAAAAGGACCTTGCATGTTCTTCCAGAGTCCCCAAAATAGCAGTATAGATTGATTTAAGGCAAATTGATTCATCTGTACAATTTGTCCCTGATTTCTTTTCATGAAACGAGTCTGCGTTGATCTCGATTCAGCTGCAAAATCTAGCAGCTGTAAAGACCATTCGATAATTGGAGTTTGTTTATGGCGACAACCGTACCTGCAAAAGCAAAAGAGATCTCTCCTTTAACCGGACATGCTGAAAATGATGTCGATAAAGTATTCCGCCAGCTGATCAAGCATGGCGGTTCCGACTTGCATATGCAAGTGGGCAAAGCTCCGATCTTACGTGTCAAAGGGACTCTACGCGAGCTGCAGATGGAGCCGATCGACCGAGACCAGATGATGGCTTTGTTTACCCCGATGATGGATGAGCGAAATACCAAAATTTTCCACGATGAAGGGGGAGCCGACTTTTCTTATGTCGTGGAATACGAAGGAGTACCCTGGCGGTTTCGTGTAAACTTATTTATCCAGTTGGGTGTTCCCGGCATGGTCTCTCGTAAAATTGAGCGCTCGATTCCTAACTTTGAAGGCTTGTACCTGCCTGAGGTCATGGAATCGCTTTGTAAGTTTGACCAGGGCATGGTCTTGCTTGCGGGTGTTACCGGTAGTGGTAAAAGTACCACGATTGCATCAATGCTCAACTGGGTCAACGATAACTACCGCAAGCATATTTTGACAATTGAAGACCCGATCGAATTCGTCTATACCCAGAATAAATGTCTGATCAATCAGCGCGAGGTCGGGATTGACGTAAAAGACTTTGAAATTGCCATGAAACATGCCGTGCGCCAGGACCCCGACATTATGCTCGTGGGCGAAATGCGTGACATGGAAACATTTTCAACCGCGATCCATGCTGCAGAAACAGGCCACCTGGTGTTCGGTACAATCCACGCCTCGAATGCCCCCAGTTGTATCGGCCGTATTCTCGACCTGTTCCCACAGGACATGCATAAGGCATTGAGAAGCAGTCTGGCATTTAACATGCGCGCCATCGTCGCTCAAAAACTCTTAAAGACAATTGTCGATGCACCAGGCCGTGTACCTATTATCGAAATCATGACCTTCAACCCTACCGTGCGAAAACTGATTCTGGAAGAACACGACGAAAAACTGTCGGCTGCCATCCGCATCGGGAAAGAGGAAGGCATGCAGCAGTTTAATGACAGCCTGAAAGGTTTTATCGACCGGGAATTTATCAGTCGAGCAGACGCATTCGAAATTTCACCGAACGTGGAAGAATTGAAAATGGTTCTAAAGGGGATCGACGTCAAAGGGGCCGCGATTCTGTAACACGTTTGCAATTGTTGAACTCAATCAAAACGGGCGATGTATGCCTAAATACATCGCCCGTTTCTTATTTGAAATTGTTGTTTAAGGGAACTGTGCCCCTTTCACATTCATTTTTAAACTATAAACCTTATTCGAGCAGGTGAAGTACAGAGTTTTCCCATCCGCTCCTCCAAAAGTAACATTGGAACAAAACTCGGGAACCGAGATCAATCCCAACGCTTGACCAGTTGAAGACGCTACCCAGACTCCGCCCCGTCCGGAAAGATACAGATTCCCCTTCGCATCAATGCTCATTCCGTCGGGTGAATCCTGTCGTTTCGTTTTGGGATCGAAAAAGACTTTCCCAGTCCCGACAGTTCCATCTGCTTTGATGGGAAAACTCCGCCAGAGTTTTTCGTGACTGTCCCCCACATAGAGTGTCTTACCATCATTGGAGGCGATCACACCATTGGGGAGGGGCATATCGGTGATGATTTTTTTGATCGCCCCATTTGTTGTCTTGAGATAAACGGCGCTCGTTTTGCGATTCTTGAAATCAGGGTCGGTAAAATAAATATTACCGTTGGGAGTCTGACAGACATCGTTAGGTTGGTTCCACTTGGGATTCTGAGCGACAATGATCGTGTCAGTTGGACCGTTCTCACCGAAGCCGTAACTCATCACATGCTGTCCAAATGCCTGTGCGCCAAGCATCCGTCCTTTCAGGGAAAGATAGGTTCCGTTAATGCCTTTCGTCTCATCCAGCCAGACACTGGCTTTCCCTCCTCCTTCCAGACGTAATATTTTTGTATCTTTGTCGACAAAAGAAGTAAAGTATAATTTTTTCCCCGCAGGATCCCAAACTGGTCCTTCAAAGAAGGCTTTGGCCGCATATTCTTCCTGCAGTTTCGCGTTCTTTGCTACCGTTTCAGGCAGGGGATGCGTTTCGGGGCTGGAGTTAGATGATTCCTGACCAGACACCACCTGAATACAGAAACATAAACTGGCTATTGCAAAAAACATCCATTTACTGATCATCTTGTCTTTTCCTGTTTCTAATGTTTTGTTGAAAATAACACGATTGCACCTGAAATTTACTCCCTCATTTATCGTAAGGAAAGGGGGTAACCAATTTCTACTGTAAATTACAGGTTTTGATGCTACAGGGTGAGGACTGAATTTCAATCAAAGAAAGCATCATGGAATCCCTGCCTGATGCTTGATTTTGATATCGTCTCTCTTCAGACTAAGAAGTAGTTTCTCTCCCTGTAAAATACGAAGTACCTGCCTCTACTTTATCCTCATCCTGAATTATTGAATTAAAAGGATCCAGAACAATGAGTCATCGATTGTTCTTGCTGCTTACGTTCTCACTCATTTTGCATCCATTCGCAACGGGGCAGGCTGCGCCACCAAAACCACCTCCGAAGAATACCGGCGGAGACTTTTTCAACCCCGCTGATTCGTTGAAACAATTCACCATACCAGAAGACTTGAAAATTGAACAAGTACTCGCCGAACCATATGTAAAGCAACCCATCTTTCAGAATTTTGATGAACGTGGCCGGATGTGGGTCATCAACTATCTTCAATACCCTGATCCAGAAGGTTTAAGAATTCTCAGTAAAGACAAACATCTGCGCGCCGTCTACGATAAGGTGCCGCTTGCGCCGCCTAATCACGAACGGGGTGCGGATAAAATTACCATTCACGAAGATACTAACGGCGATGGTAAATACGATTCACACAAAACGTTCATCGATGGTTTGAATATTGCGACTTCGTTTGTCAAAGGTCGTGGCGGAGTCTGGGTGTTGAACCCTCCTTATTTATTGTTTTACCCCGACAAAAATAATGACGACGTTCCCGATGGCGACCCTGTAGTTCATCTTGAAGGCTTCGGGCTGGAAGATACGCACTCCGTCGTCAACAGCTTGCGTTGGGGCCCCGATGGCTGGCTGTATTCTTCACAGGGAAGCACAGTCTCCGCCAAAGTGAAAAAGCCTGGTCAGAAAGACAAGGAAGCCATCCACTCATTAGGCCAATTGATTTGGCGTTATCATCCCGAAAAGAAAATTTATGAGATCTTCGCTGAAGGTGGCGGGAATGCCTTTGGAGTCGAGTTCGATCAAAAAGGACGCCTCTATTCCGGCCATAACGGGGGAAATACGAGAGGCTTCCATTACACGCAAGACAGCTACTATCAAAAAGGGTTTGGCAAACACGGCCCTCTTTCTAATCCTTATACCTTTGGTTATTTCCAGGCCATGAAACATGCCAAAGTTCCCCGCTTTACTCACAACTTTGTAATCTATGAAGCAGATACACTCCCCCATAAATATCGGGGGCACCTCTTTGGGATTGAACCGCTGCAAGGCCGCGTGGTGGAAAGTGAAATCTCGAGTGATGGATCTTCCTATCAGACGGTAGATTTACAAAGACCGGTGGCCACTACAGACAAACGATTTCGGCCCGTCGATATCAAAGTCGGCCCCGATGGTGCGATTTATTTTTGTGATATGTACGAACATCAAATATCGCATCTCCAGCTTTATGCAGGCGATGTCGAAAAAGGTGATGGTCGCATCTATCGTATCAATGCCAAAGATGCCAAACCTGTCGCCCCCTTTGATCTTGGTAAGAAATCCTCACGGGAGCTGATCTCAGTTCTGGACCACCCCAACAAATGGTACCGTCAACAAGCACTGCGTCTTTTTGGAGATCGCAAAGACGCGACAGTCATCCCTGCATTAAAACAGAAACTGTTTACTTCAGAGGGACAAGCAGCGTTGGAATCACTCTGGGCTCTAAATCTGAGTGGTGGACTTGATGAAAGTGCTGCGGAGAAATCACTGCAGCATCCGGACCCTCATGTCCGTGCCTGGACGATCAGATTATTATGTGATCAACATCAGGTTCCCGCGAAAATCGGACAACAACTCATTGCAATGGCTTTAACGGAACCGCACGTGCAGGTCCGCAGCCAGCTCGCTAGCTCTTCCAAACGGCTCCCTGCAGCCACAGGACTACCCATTGCCTTCAATCTATTGAGTCGCTCAGAAGATCTCGACGATGTACATCTGCCGCTGATCCTGTGGTGGTCGCTGGAAAAGCGAGTTGATAAAAACCGAGATGCATTACTGGCCTATTTTTCGAAAGCGCAAGTCTGGCAATATCCTCTCGTCGAAAAATATATTCTGGAGCGCATCATGCGCCGGTTTGCTTCCACCGGTTCCCGCAAAGATCTAATGATCTGTGCCAGACTACTGGAGTCTGCACCAGGAAAATCTCATGCAGAAATTCTAATGTCGGGCTTTGAAACAGCAATGAAAGGCCGCTCGCAGGCCAGCTTTCCCAAAGCACTGATCACCGCAATGTCCAAATATGGTGGGCAATCCATGTCCTTAGGCATTCGCCAGGGTGACAAACCTACGATCGAAAAAGCATTAAAAATTGTGGCCGACTCGAAAGCCGATAACCAAAAACGACGGGACCTGATTCAAATCTTTGGTGAAGTAAAAGTCCCTCAGTGCGTTCCGGTCCTGTTAGAAATTATTAAGAGCTCCAGCGACCTGCAGATGCAGATTGCTTCGATCAGTGCGTTACAGCAGTATCCGGACGCAACCATCGGCACCGTGGTCACCAGTCAGTATCCGAATATGTCAGACGATTTACGAAGTGCCGCCCAGACTTTGGTTTCCATTCGAAAACCATGGACCATCGAATTTCTGAATGCCATTGATGCTGGAAAAATTAATAAAGCTGCGGTTTCCATCGAAACGGCTCGAAAAATGACCGTTTACAGTGATTCCGATATCACAGATCTGATCTCCAAACATTTTGGATCTATTTCAGGTGCAACAACCGCAGAAATGAAATCAATCATTGCCGCCCACGCACAAAAACTGCAGAAGAGTAAAGAAGAGCCCGACCGATATGCTGGTGAAAAACTCTTCCAGAAAAACTGTGGAAAATGCCATGTTCTGTTTGGTGATGGAGGCAAGATTGGACCTGATCTGACGGCTTTCAAACGCGATGATGTCGCACGAATGCTGGTTAATATTGTGAATCCTTCTGCAGAAATTCGTGAGGGTTTCGAAACGTTTCTGATAGTTACAGAAGATGGTCGAACCGTAAACGGATTTTTGGCGGACCAGGATAATAATGTCGTAGTCATACGAAGTGCCGATGGGCAGAGCATTACTGTTGAGCGAAACAACATTGATGAAATGCTGCCGCAAAAGAAATCTTTAATGCCCGAAGGACTGCTTGACAAACTCTCTGAAAAAGAAGTACGCGACCTGTTCAGTTATCTAAGAAGTTCTCAACCTCTGCCGTAATCAATTTCAATCCGATACCGGGCAGCGATTGAGAAAACCGGACAACTTGCTACAATTAAGGTTGGTGATCAATCTCTTTGATTGCCAGCCTTTTTTACGTTTACGATCATCATTTTTTCAGAGACAGGAAGCAGACCAATGTCGGGTTTTCGAACCGAACGTGATTCAATGGGTGAAGTACAGGTTCCCGCAGACGCCTATTATGGTGCTCAAACTCAGCGCGCTGTTGAGAATTTTCAAATCTCAGGCAATACGCTGCCTCCCAGCCTGATTCACGCAATGGGACAGGTCAAGCTGGCGACTGCACATGCGAATCGTGATCTTGGAAAACTATCTGGAACTGGCAAAAACCCTCTGAATGAAACACAGATTCAGGCCCTCACATCAGCCGCCACAGAAGTTGCGGAAGGGAAATTTGATGACCAGTTCCCCATTGACGTCTACCAGACCGGCTCAGGCACCTCAAGCAATATGAACGTGAATGAAGTCATCAGTAATCGCGCGATTGAGATTCTGGGTGAAGACCGGTTTGCTCCCGAAAAGTCGGTGCATCCGAACGACCATGTTAATATGGGCCAAAGCACAAACGATACATTTCCCACTGCCATTCATGTTGCAGTCGCATCCAGTATCCACAATCACCTGATTCCCGGTTTGGAAAAGTTCGCGGACAGCCTGACTCAAAAAGCAAAAGCATGGGACCAGATCATCAAAATTGGTAGAACACATCTCGCCGATGCCACTCCGTTACGACTAGGTCAGGAGTTCGGTGGTTTTGCCCGACAACTGGAAATGTGTGTGGAACGCGCGAAGCGAGCAGCGGCTGCCGTTTATGAATTGCCCGTAGGAGGTACTGCCGTCGGTTCTGGAATCAATACACATCCGGAATTTGGAATGCGAGTCAGTCAAGAGTTGGCCAAATTAACGGGCATTGCATTCGTCGAAGCCACAAATCATTTTGAGGCCAATGCGCAACGTGATGGTCTTGTAGAATGTCATGCACTATTGAAGACAATCGCTACAACACTCTTCAATGTCTCTAACAATATTCGCTGGCTTGGTTCAGGTCCCCGCTGCGGTTTTTATGAAGTGAAAATTCCCGACTTGCAACCAGGTAGTTCTATCATGCCCGGTAAAGTAAACCCGGTCATGTGTGAAAGCATGATGCAGGCGGCGACACGCGTCATCGGTAACGATCAAACCATTACCATGTCTGGAGCCGCTGGCGGACAATTTCAATTGAACATCATGATGCCCGTCATGGGATTCACTGCGTTAGAAAGTATCCATCTGCTGGCCAATTCCAGTAATGAATTTGTAAAACTCTGCTGTGAAAATATGGAAGCAAATCAAGAAGCCTGCAATGCGGCTGTGGAAAACAGCCTCTCAATGGTAACCAGTTTGAATCCTCATATTGGATACGAGAAAGCATCGGCTCTAGCCAAAGAAGCTTTCAAATCAGGTAAAACCATTCGTGAACTATGCACCGAGCAAAAAATTCTGCCCGAAGAAACGCTGCGTGAAGCCTTGGATCCAATGAGTATGACCGAACCACAGGCGTAAGCAAACCACGAAACTTCTCTCTGTGCATTGATGTCGCAATCGAGACAGAACACAAATCGAAATCAGGACATGCGGGCATTCAATAGCACATTGGATGCCATTTCCAATGCTTCTCCCGTCAGGCCTGCTTCTTCCATCTGATGGATAGCAGCCTGTATGTCATATTCCTGCCGCTTGAGAGTCACCTTACCATCTTCGATGATGGCATAAGAGCAGCGGGGGTCACCATCGCGAGGTTGCCCGACACTTCCGGGATTGACCACCTGCTTGTCACCCAGATCAAGATGAAACGGAATGTGCGTATGTCCGACACAGATATAGTCGGCATTGATTCCCTGTAACCGCGCGGTCCAGGCGGCTTCATTATCGCCCAGATATTCATCCAGGGGATCACGGGGCGTGCCATGCACCAGATAAAATGTGACTCCCTCGAGGGTAATCTGTTGTGAAATGGGAAGCCGTGCCAGATATTTCATTCTGACTCGATCCAGTAAATCCCAATGGAAGGGCCGCGTTTCACAGGCCAGTTTTCGAAAGCCAGTAGTCCCCTTGGCTTCTACCCGCTGGGCAACGGCATGATCGTGATTTCCGCGTACACAAGCAGTTGCATTCCGTTTTACCCACTCAATACAGGGTAACGGGTCGGTTCCATAATCAACCAGATCACCAACACATAGACAGTAATCACAGTCTTCCTGGATTGCGGAGAGCGCCGCCCAATTTGAATGAATGTCCGATACCACAAGCACACGCATCGATTTTCAACCTGATTCCAATCGAACCCATAGGGAACGGATTTGCAAAAAAGATATCTTATCTTATTATTCCATAACTACTTAGATTCTATGCAAGTTGTCATGATTTGAAAACAATGATTCAAGTCAACGGTCTGTATCTCTTGTAGATTTCCTTCAATTCATCACGGAAAAGGCGCGGAAAATCAGCTATAGACTCATTTTTTCAGACCTGCTAGACTCACGCCGCATGACTGAGACATCTCAGCATGATACGCTTGAAAAAAGTCTATTTTACAGGTAGCTAACCCATCAGGATGCATGGGGAACCAGAGCCTGCTGAATCAAATCAAATCCATCCGGTTCGGACGCTTTCAGAAGGGATACTGATATGCGGACCATGCAACTGTTCCAAAAAAATCTGATTCTTACATTAGTATTGACCGTATTTGTTACGGGAATATTACCCGAAGCAGATGCAGGAATTGAAGCTGTCAAAGGCAAAAAATACAAGCTCACCAAACGGCATGGGCCGTGGATGATCATGGTAGTCGGCCTGGCCGACATTCCTGAAAGCAGACGCTCAAAAGGGCTTGGTGCACAGGAAGCTGCTGACGAATTAGTCTATGAACTGCGCAAACGTGGAATTCCGGCTTACACATTCCAGCAAGAATCTGTGATCCAGCGATTGAATACTTTGGACCGTTTAGGCCGAGAAGAACGCCGAAGTTATGCAGCACAACGCGCGGGGATTTCCGTGATCGCGGGTAATTATTCTGGTAGTAATGATGACGTTGCTCAGAAAACGTTGAAATATATCAAAAAATTTCAACCAAAAGTCCTCACCGAAAATGGTGTCTATAAAAAAACA
>NZ_CALEMX010000255.1 GCF_937910335.1 uncultured Gimesia sp.
ACATTTTCATGCTATTAGTTCCGAACCAAAACGCTTTCGGGACACCCACTAGTTACTTTTTCCATTGCCTGGTTCAGTCTCTCCGGGATTGTTCAGGCAGATGGTTATCTGACATCCATCGGAACGGGTGCCGATAAGATTCCTGTGGTCGTGGTGAAGGGCACGCCTTATGAAATGGGGAAGAAGCAGGGGGAGTTGATCAAAGCGGACGCGACCAGGATGATTCACAACATCATGGAAAAGGTTCAAGCTGGGGAGCCCGAACGATGCTCGAACGCTAGTTTGGATGCGGCCTGGAAATCGGTATCGCGTTATACGGATCCCCGTTTCAAAGAGGAACTGCGGGGTTTCGCGGAAGGGTCGGGGATGTCATTGAAAATGCTGCAGCGCGCTCATGCCATGCCTGTGGTGATGGACTATTCCTGCAGCAGTCTTGCCGCCTGGGGTTCTGCGACAAAGGACGGTCATCTCTATCAGACGAGAAACCTGGACTGGTCGATGGATTTGGGCGCTCAAAATTATCCCTGTATCACAGTCTACATTCCCAAGGATGGTGTTCCACACGTGAATGTCACGTTTGCAGGATTCATCGGGGCCAATACAGGAATGAACGCGAATGGAATTGTACTTTCGGAGATGGGAGATTCCCCCGGCAAAGATTATCCATTCAATTTGGATGGCGTGCATTTTACCACTCTGTTTCGGCAAGTCATGTACGATGCGGATGGGTTGGATCATGCGATTGACATTTTTAAAAATGCCAGACGGATTAAAAAGTATCACTATGTTGTTGGTGACGGAAAAAATTTGAGAGCCGTAAAGATGTTGGCGCACGCTCCGAATCTGGTGATCTGGAAAGACAATGATCCGAAAGATGAATTGGCGCCTGAAGTGATGAAGAATCTAGTCTATCAGGACGAAGGTCGCGGTGCCTTTGGGCCGTTAAAACGCGTCTATGGGAAGATCGGTGCTCCGGAAATGATAAACATCGCCTGTCAGATTCCGATCAAGGGTGGGAATATTCTGGACGTCGTTTATGATGCCACGGCTTTGGAACTTTGGGTTTCTTACGCCAAGAAACAGGAAGAAGCTTATAAACGTCCGTTCGTTCATTTCAAACTGAAAGACTATCTGAAGTAAGCCTCTCTCCTTCCGTTTTGGAAATGGCAGAATTCCTTCTGGATCGACCTTGTTTTCTGATGGGATTTCCCTATTTGCATTTAGTCTCTGCTTCGATTCTAATGCGTTCCACGAATCGATCATGTTACGCATTTTCTAATCATTACATCCCCGAGTATACAACAATGCCCTCATCCTTGAATGACTCCCACAGTGATGAATCCCACAGTGATGACGCCAATAGTGAAAAACCAGAGGTTGAAGAACTCAACAGTACTGTATCACTGGATAATCAAGCGTCATCTGTTCCGACTCCCGATGAAACGTTGCCACTAGGCATCGATCTGGCTGCGACGATGATGGAAGAATGGAAGTCTGCACTAGGCGATGATGTTGATCCGGGTCAGACCATCAAAATGCCTTCACCCGAGTCTGACGGTTTAGACAAGACCGTCAGATTGAGCGATGATCTTGATGCGACTCAGCAGGTTCCATCGGGTATAGCCTCCGATGATGATTTCGTGCTTGGTGTTGGCTATGAGGTTGATCAACTGTTGGGCGAAGGTGGTATGGGTGCCGTGTATGCGGGTCGTCAACAGTCGATGGATCGGCCGGTCGCCATCAAGGTGCTCAAATCCAAATTAGAGCAGATCGATGGTAGTCAACGGGCTTTTACTTCGGAAGCGATTATTACAGGTGGCCTGGATCATCCGAATATCGTCCCGATTTATGATCTTGGTATGCAGGAAGACGAAGCGCTATTCTATGCAATGAAGCAGGTGGAAGGTGTGGAATGGAAGGATCGGATTGGCACGAACAGTGTGTCTGAGAATCTGGATATCCTGTTACGTGTAGCGGATGCGGTTGCGCATGCACGGTGCATTATCCATCGTGATTTGAAACCAGCCAACATTATGCTGGGTTCGTTTGGAGAAGTTCTGGTGATGGACTGGGGTCTGGCGATGCCGACGCAGGACCACCCGCGGCGGGAAGTTTACCATACGCCGGCACCTGGTGGCACGCCTTATTACATGGCACCGGAGATGCTGAATGGAGTCGAGCAGGTTGATCGGCGCAGTGATGTGTATCTTCTGGGTGGAATATTATTTGAGATGATCACGGGCAAACCTCCGCATACACTTGATGCACCGCCTGAGACACAGCGGGAGCAAGTTGTGGCGTGTCTGGCGGCGGTATCTCAGAACGTGATTGCAGCGACAGAGAAATCGGGCGAACTTTTGGAGATAGCACGGAACGCACTGGCTACGGATCCTGCGGGCCGTTATCAGAGTGTACCGGAATTTCAACAGGCAATCCGTGGGTATCTTTCGCATGAAGAGAGTATCGAACTGGCCGCGCGGGCAACGGAACGATTGGAAGCTGCTCGGAAGAACGGCGATTATGACGAATTCAGCCGAGCCCGGTTTGGGTTTGAAGCAGCGTTGGAAGAGTGGCCTGAGAATGGGCGTGCGATTGAAGGATTGAAGGCAACAAAATACGACTATGCGAAAACCGCGCTGGATCGCGGCGACCTGGATCTGGGACTTTCATTATTGGATGAGACCGATGGGGAACATGCAACGCTGCGGTCGTCAATCCAGGCAGCGATCGTCAAACGCGACACACGGCAGCAGCAGGTGCGTCGTCTGAAGCGTGTGAGTTTTGGCGCTAGCGTTGTGGTTGCTATTGTTGCCAGTGTGGCGACAGTGTGGATCAACTCCGAACGAGATAAGGCGCTTGCTGCTCAAGATAAAGCACTCGCCGCCCAAAACGAAGAAGCGATCCAGCGGGAACAGGCACAGCGCAGTGCGGAGGAAGCACAAGCTCAGCGTGAAGTTGCCATCGCCGCCAGTAAGAAAGCGGTTGTCGCGCAGAAGATCGCTCAGGAAAATGAACAGAAGGCGATGGTTGCTGAGTCAAGAGCGAAGCAAGAGGCGGAGAACGCGCTCCGAAATTTCAAGGTTGCCGAACGGAATGCTTATTACTCGGATATGTTATTGCTGCAAAAAGCCTGGGAGGATGCAGACCCTGTCAAGCTTCAACAAATTCTAGTCCGGTATCGGAAGCGTGAAGATTTACGAGGCTTCGAGTGGGACTATTGGAACCGTATCAGTCAAAATAGCTTGCTGAGTTTCCGAGAACACTCTGGAAGAGTTACCGATATTTCCTACAGTCCGGATGGTACAAAGATCGCCTCAGCCGCTACTGATAAAACGGTGAAAGTGTGGGACTTAGCCAGGAGTCAGGTGATACTCAACCTCAAAGGACACAGCGCCGCTGTTCGCGGTTTGTCCTTCAGCCCGGATGGTCGTCGCCTGGTCTCGGCCAGTGATGATGGTGTGCTGAAGGTCTGGGATGCGGTTTCTGGAAAAGAGTTACTCTCATTCCAGGGCCATGCTCAGGTTGTGCATGATGTCTCTTTTAGTCCGGACGGAAAATGGTTGGCGTCGGCAAGTGAGGATAAAACGGTGAAAGTGTGGGACGCTCAAACCGGTATGGAGAGACTCACGTTTAAAGGGCATTCGCAGCACGTGTTTGGTCTCTCATTTCACCCGGATGGAAAACGGCTGGCTTCAACAGGTCGGGACCGAACTGTGCAGGTTTGGGAATTAGAGACAGGGAAAGTGCTTACTACGCTTAGAGGATTGACTTCATTTGTTCTTTGTGTTTCATTCAGCCCGGACGGCAAACAACTGGTGACGTGCTGTGGTGATGGGACGATAAACCTGTGGGAGATGGCTACGGGGATCCAGAAATTCACAATTAACGGACATGATTCGTGGGTCCAAAGTGTGGCATTCAGTCCGGATGGAAAGCAACTGGCTTCTGCGGGTCAGGACAGGATATTGAAGTTGTGGGATGCCGCGACGGGGAAAGAGATCAATCGTTACATCGGACATACTTACTCCATCAACAGCGTTTCGTTCAGTCCGGATGGTACTCGGTTGATTTCGTCAGGAGACGGTGCCAATGTGAAGTTATGGAGTGTTGCTGCCTCTCAGAAATCGCTCACGTTTGATAAGCACGAGCGAAGGGTTCAAGATGTGGCTTTAAGTGCAGACGGTTCACAACTGGCTTCTACAGGTAACGAACTGGTTGTGAGAGTTTGGAATCCAGCTACGGGTCAGGAAACACTTACTCTGGACGGGCATTCCAGTCCAGTTATCAGTGTGTCATTGAATGCGGACGGAACACAATTGGCGTCAGGTGATTCCCGTGGGACTGTGAAGGTGTGGGACACAGTCAATAAGAAAGAACTCTTATCTCTGAAAGCGCACACCAAAACGGTTGTTGGACTGTCGATTAGCCCGGATGGAACCCAGCTCGTCTCAACGAGTAGGGATGGGTCAGCAAAAATTTGGGACCTTGCCACCCGTCAGGTGATTCACACTCTCAAAAGGCACAAAGGAACAAGCCGAGGTGTCGCTTTCAGCCCTGATGGTAAGCGGTTGGCATTAATTGTGGAGCCCCGCAACTTGAAAGTCTTCAACCCTCTCGATGGTACGGATGTACTCACAATCAAGGAACCGATTTTCGTTTTGCAAAGCGTCTCGTTCAGCCCGGACGGAACGCAGCTGGTTACCGGAATGACAAATGGTGCATTCAGGTTATGGGACTCTGTTTCAGGGGAAGAAATTCTCACGATGAGAGGTCACGCAGGTAGTGTTATCGATGTGGCATTCAGTCCTGATGGGAAGCGTCTGGCTTCTGCAGGCATTGATCAAACGGTGAAAATCTGGGATGCAGCTACCGGTCAGGAAGCCCTGACGTTTAATGAACACACGGGGGGAAGGGTCACCAGGGTTTTGTTCAGTTCGGATGGCAAACAACTCGTCTCGGCGGGTTCGGACTCGACGGTGAAAGTGTGGGACACGCGGCCGTGGACCGAGAAATTACGAGCAGAGTCTTATGCGAGAGGAATGTTAACGACACTTCGAGAGCGTGTGGAATCGCTGGAAGAATTGCAGCAGCGGATTACTGAGGATAAGTCACTGAGTGACCTTGTGCGAAACCAGGCACTCGAATGGGCGGAACTGTTCTGGAAGAATCGCGTGACACCGATTCAACGAAAGCCAAAACCGGTTAAATAGCATGATTGATTTTGTTCAGGCTTCACTCGCTTCTCTTTGCTAAATCACCCCTGAAGCCTGCATTTGAGGGTGATTTTGCAGCGCGCGTCAAGAACCTTGCCAGTTTGATTCAGACTGCTATGATACAGATTCGAGTATGACAATCGAGGTCTTATATCAATCTAATGAATGGAGTCTGTGAAATGATCAACCGTATTGTGTTTTTTGCTTTTCTTGTTTCCGTCAGTCCTGTAATGGCTCAGGATCAGAGCCCTGAATTACAACAATTCCAGGGGCATTGGCAGGTGGAATCACTTGTTGAGAATGGAAATGTGATCCCCAAAGCAGCAATCAAAGACTGGCTGCCTTCAAGTGGTCGTCTTGAAATTATTGAAAATGCCATCATATTTAAGTCGCACCGCGATGGCAAAAAACACGCAAAGGTTTTTTCCGTTGATGACACAACGTATCCCAAAAGCATTAAGATCAGTTCACCCGATGAAGAATCCAGTACCGGCATTTATCGTTTCAACGATGGCGAACTGGTACTCTGTATCGTTCACCCTGATGATGCAAAGAAGCCGGAAGATTTTTCTGCCAAGACCGGTTCCAAACGAATATTGATGGTGCTGAAGCGCACGACTTCTCCAGGGAAAGGGATATTGAAAACGATCAAGTCTCGAACCGTTTCAGCGAAACCGAAACAAGAGGGAGAGACAGCGCGGATTTTGACAGATGCGGAAGTTTCCAAACGACTGGTCGGCGACTGGCGGATGAAGGATTCCGTGGGCCATCTTTACATTAAATTTAACGCCAACGGAACATTCAGTACCGTGCGGGAATACCAACAGCTTCGCCTGTTTCATAAGTCGTTCGTGCAGACTCCTTCTTCCAGTGGAACATGGAGTGTTAAGAATGGTACGATGACGGCTCACATTCTCAGCTCGATTCGGATTGAGCGAGTGAATCAGTTATTGTCGTTTTCGATTCGATCGATTTCCAATCGAGATATGATTTTTGTTGATCATTGGGGTCGTATCGAGAGTGCCACCAAGCTTGATTAGTCGATGGTATCATACTGAAAAATAAACGGTATGTCTGAAAATAAAAAAGGGAATTCATTTCCCGCTGATTTACGAGTTGTGTTAGCCTGTATTGGTTTCATACTTGTTTACGTCGCCTTAATCTGGCTGTTGGGTCCTCGTCTCGCTCGGGTTCCCCACATGCCAGATCAGGGGGCGGGTTGGTATTTCTGGAAGTTGTCAGAGCCGACGATGATGGGACGCCTCACCGCCTGGGGAGGTTACATTTTACATCAGCTTGCCAATTTTGCGCTGATCTACCGGGCAAAACAACTTTCCGTGCGCTCGATTGAAGCGGGTGGAATTCGCTACTCAAACCAGCTGCACAAAATAAATATCATGGCATTAATGGTGAATGCTGTATTCATCGTACTGCATCTGCTGCAGACACATCTGTGGTATGACGGCCTTGCGCAAGATACGCACGTTTTTTCATCGCTGGTCTCAGTTGCTATTTTACTGATCTGGATATTGATGATGGAGACTCCAAGGCGTGGGTTGTTTTTTGGAGTGAAAGTTCCGATTCGTACTGAGGTATTGGAATTTGCGAAGAAATATCACGGGTATTATTTCTCCTGGGCCATTATCTATACGTTCTGGTTCCATCCTACAGAGGCATCCCTGGGGCATTTGTGGGGTTTTTTCTACCTGCTGCTAATCATGTTGCAAGGCAGTTTATTCTTTACGCGCATGCACACCAATCGATATTGGACTTTATTGCTGGAGGTCCTGGTGCTGGTACACGCTTTTGTAGTCGCGCGTTTGCAAGGGGCAGGGATGTGGCCTATGTTTGCGTTTGGGTTTGGATCGATCTTTGTGATTACACAAATGCATGGTTTGGGTTGGAGTCGACTGAAACGCGCGGTCATACTTGCATTTTATCTGCTCGCACTTTTTCTGGTGTATCGTGAACGCGGGTTTTCGCATGTGAATGAAGTGTTCCGGATTCCGGTGATTGATTATCTGGGCGTGTTTTTATTGACCCTGTTATTCTTTGGTTGGTTACGGGTGCTCAGATTATTTTCTCGGCAACAGAAAATGGATGAATAACTGCCTGTGATTGAGATTTAACTGAATAGTAGAAATAACCTGCCAACTACTCATCCACGCCGTAAATCTCTTTGATGATGTTGCCTGCAAAATTCCTATTAAAGGCGGGATTATTCTTGATGTGGTTTATCATGCCACGGCTTTGGAACTCTGGGTCTCCTACGCCGAGAAGCAAGATGAAGCTTATAAACGGCCCTGCGTTCATTTTAAACTGAAAGACTATCTTAAGGGTTCCTCTAATAATTCCTTGAAATCAAGGAATTAAGTATGGACG
>NZ_CALEMX010000256.1 GCF_937910335.1 uncultured Gimesia sp.
TCTGGTTGGCGACTTCAGTTTGAATTTCACAACCAACATCTTTCGCATTACATGTATATTTTAATGTCAGTGAATAAGTTCCTGGTGTTAAAATATCCAAATGCCAAACCGCTGAAGCTGCTGAATCGGTCCAGTCTTCAAGCCAACTGTTCGCATAACCGTTATGGCCTTTTCCACTATAATTGATGCCCTTCCCTGCTTCTGGTTCCAGGAATGATTCATTCGCTGGAATCGAACTCACTTTTTCTTTGGGGTGTCCCACTGGAATTGGGATCGGTTCAAAGCCCTGGCTTGAGACATCCTTGAACCAATCAGTGTAAGCAGCTTTCAATTTCTGTGTCACTTGTGGATGGGCATTCGAGACATCTTTTTTTTGTCCGGGATCTGCCAGCATGTCATATAGTTTCCACTGATGGTTTCGTTCATAAGCGGCCCGCCAGCGCTCTGTGCGTACTGATCCCACTGGGATTTCTTTTCCGGGAATTGAATTGCGAAACAGCCGATCTGCAAAGAGCATCCGTTTCGGCCACTCTTCCGGAGAGCTGCCCGTCAGTAACGGCACCAGACTTTTTCCGTCAACACGATTTCCAGACGATGGACTCACGCCACAAAAATCGCGCAACGTTGGTAAAATGTCAATGTGAGCAGCAATTGGTTTCACAACAGTTCCCGGTTTGATTTTTCCAGGATAACGCACAAACAGAGGAACGCGAATGCCCCCTTCATGAATGGACCCTTTCTGGCCGCGCATGTCGCCATTATAACGTTTGCTATTCGGGCCATTGTCTGTCAGAAACAGAACAATCGTGTTGTCAGTGAGGTCAAAATTATCCAAGGTCTGCATCAGCCGTCCAAGATTGTCATCGACACTTTCAACCATCGCATAAGCACAGCGGGCTTTGTCATCCAGGCCTTTGTTCGCGTATTTGTTCCAGTATTTATCAGGTACAATCCAAGGCGAATGCGGTGCATTATAAGGCACATAACAGAAGAAAGGCTGGTTCTTGTTTTGCTTGATAAATTGAATCGCTTTGTCAGTCAAAACATCGGTAATATAGCCTTTTGTTTCAACAGGTTGATTGTTGTGTTCGAGGTTCGTATCAAAGTAACGATTCCAATGGCCGCCACAAAAACCGAAGAATTCATCAAAGCCCTGCCCGTTAGGATGCATTGGATAGTGACGACCATTGTGCCATTTTCCAAACGCCCCCGTGGCATAACCGGCCGACTTGAGAACTTCTGCAATCGTAACTTCGTCGGCCCGCATGTTTTCAAAACCACGCGTCACGCCATGCACGCCGGTTCTCAAACTGTAACGACCCGTCAGCAAAGCCGCTCGCGTCGGTGCACAAACGGGAGAAACATAAAACCGATCAAACCGTGCCCCCTGCTTTGCCAGCAGGTCTTGCTGAGGAGTGTTGATCAAGAGGTTTTCGTGAGATTGGATATCTCCCCAACCTTGATCATCGGTCATGATCAACAATACATTCGGCTGATCAGCAGCTTGTGAGGACTGAATGGGGAATAGGAAGAGAATCAAAAATGATAATACCGCAAGGTTCAAAACAGGTATACGTTGCATGGTAGAAGCGAATTTCCTTTTCGAGTTTGAAGTCAAAAGTGGTTCAAATCAGAAACCATTCTAAAGGAATTACCTATCAATCCCACCACCAGCGGACAGTTTTTTTTCCACGACGTTCAAAGGCGGCTGTTTTTTTCTGATCGAGCGTGTCATCTCTGGATGTTTGAAACTCCGTCTGATTTACGACCCTTCTGGCATTTACGGTCACTCCCCCACCCACCAGGCAAATCATCAGTCGACTGGCTTTTTTGTAATTCATCGCAGTCGGGACCTGTTTGGGGATGTTTCCCTGTGGAACCAAATATTCCGATGCAGTAGAAAAGAAACGATGATCCCACTCAACCTGTTGATCGAGGCGTTCTTTTCTGATCAACGCTGCCAATACAGTTAAATCGGTGATTGACTGTAATTCCGCAAACGTGGGATGTAGATCTGCCAGCTTCGCAAAGTGTTTGGTAAATTGCTGCGCATATTTTGTTGTCGAAAGTCGAGTCTGGGCGGCGTCTGTCCTTTGCCCCGCTTGATTGACGAATTCTTCCTGCGACATCATTTGAAGTCGCTGCCCCGAAAAAGTAAACGCATCCCGGTCTGCTGTCGTGGTGAAGGCATCGTACAAGGGAGTGAACCACCAGCGTTGAGTGCTGTTGCCACCACCGCGTAGTGTCGCCAGATGGCTTTTGATTTCGCGAATTCCCGAAGGTTCCAACCCGATGGAAATTCGTTTCAACATATAGTCGGCTTCCACCAGTATCCTCGCGTAATGCGAGCCTGCGGGAACACCAGTCACCGATACATCCTGCATGCCTAAAATCTGTGCCATCGTTTTAAAACGTGTCACAGCCGTTGTCGTGGAAGAGGCATTGTTGGTGCGGCGGATATACTCATTCATCTTCGCAAGATTTCCCGGCTTTGCATCGAAAGAACAGCCTGTGATCAAACCTCTTTCCTGGGACTGAAAGGCCACAACTAGATCGTCCAGTCGTAGCGGCGGTCGACCTGATTCTACACCCACAACCCGATTTTGTGCGTTGGTCGCGAAGCCTTCTGCCGGACCTGCGATGATCAAGTCATTGTTTTTATGATCCACGAAAAGATAATCAATTCGCAAGAGTCCGGCCAGATATTGGATTTCCGGAGGAAGAGGCTGATTTTTTGATTTGAGTTCCTGGCACGCTTTTTCCAGTTTCACAAGTGAAATTTTGCGGAACTCTGATTTTTGATTCAGATCACTGGAAAGCGACTCGGCCGCGAGTGCCTGCAGTCGACGCTGATTTAATTGTTTGCTGTTTTGCGTGACTCGGAACTGTGCGGAAATCACACCTTCGGCATCAATGGTAATCCCGCCTGCGTTCTGCTGGTTATTACCATTCTGGTTATTGCCACCGCCATTGTTCCCACCGCCGTTATTCACTTGTGCCGAAGTCGGAGGACTGACACACAGGAAGAAAACGAAGAAGCTAAGAATGTAAATGGAATACGAGAATGGATTGCTGTTTCTTGACGAAGTGTGAGGGGAGTCATTCATCGATCAAATCTTTCTGCCCGCTGATTGCTGCCCGCAATGAGTTATGACTAACATTATTCTAACAACGCGGCACGCCCAAAGGCAGCCTTTTGTTCATTTTCAGGACTCGAACTCAGAGATTCGCTCATAAATTGGAACAGATCAAACCCCATATGCAACCTGTGTGCTACTCCGAAATAGAGATATTGATCAATTCCCAGGATGTCTAGTTAAGCGTTGAGAGTGATGTAAAACCAGTTTCGTAACAATCAAGGTGAGTAAGTGAAACCCAATATATGTTATTCTTATAGAAAATGGTCCATGAATCATATGCTTCACGGACTCCTCAAATACTTCTTGTACAACATAAATTCTCCTGAGTATAATGTAGATTGAATGTTAAATCTCTGAATCAACCTCATTTGAAAGTCAGCCTGAAATGAATGATTCTGCCAAACTGCCTCCTGAAACGAAAAAGTCGATCTTTAAAATTAATATTGCAGTGGTGATTTTCGTGATTTCAATATTTACTGTATTTGTGTTATGGACGCTCCCGACTGTAGTTCCTCCAGGGCGTCGCAGAATTGCTCCAAAACTTGCTTCAATGAATAATCTCAGAAATATTGGATTAGCGGTCGTCAACTACACTTCTGGTCATGAATCAAATATGCCTCTCGGCACGACAACAGATCAACAAGGGAAACCTCTACATAGTTGGATGACGGCAGTAGTTCCGTATCTGGATCAAGTTGGGCTGGCAAATCAAATCAAATATGAAAAACCATGGAATGATCCTGTAAATCAGCACATTTTTACAACCAACATCCCAGTTTTCATTAATCCGTCCATTGAAAAGACAACGGATTCAAAAGGATATGCTCTAACTCATTACACTGCTAATTCTCGCTTGTTCGGAGTTAATAAATCATACAGTCTCGATGAAATATCGGCCGCTGATGGTATGGCAGTTACAATTATGTTAGGTGAAATTAATTCAAAATTCCCTGCCTGGGGTTCAACCTCTAATTTTCGTGATCCAGCCAAGGGACTCGGGGGTGGTCCCGATCATTTCGGAAGCCCCTATGAAAAATCAGTGAATGTCATCTTTTCTAACGGAAGTGGCAAGTTCTTAAGTAAGGACATCGACCCCAAAATTCTAAAAGCGCTGAGTACGCCAGATGGGGGAGAACCAATTTCTAGGACTGAATACTAATAATAGCGGGCCTGTTTTGAATAGCTTGTTGATATCTGAAAGTGCTCAAATTCACTCAATCCGCATACCGACTTTAATACAACCACTGCTCAATACATCAGCTCTTAATCCACCTTTATTGACAAAGGCTTTGATAACATCGGTTTTCTGGATAGCTTCGTTCTCCAGGCGGCCTCCTAATGTGGCGCACGGTTCGCAAAGTTCGACGCCCATGAACTTGACCTCACCGATTTGAAAGGTTTTTCCCACGAAATCGTTGAGTCGAACACCGTGAGTGATCACATTGCGGCGGGTGTCACACAGGTCGATATTTTGCTCAAACCTTTGATTGTATGATTCGATTTCTTCCCGCTCGATAAACGTGATTTGTTGACCGGGGTAATCTGATCGACCAAAGTAACGATCACCGACAATCCCCTTACCTTCCACAAGCTCAATGCTTTCGACCTGTTCCTGAGGAGCGTTTCGTTCTTTCGCGATATAGAGGGCTTCGATCATTTTTTGAAATACTTAAATTATGATTAATGCGAGAATAATTCATATGCTAGCGCAGAGGACTTATGTGCGATAGGATACGGGAAATCATACTAACTTTATGTATTCTGCCAAGAAGAAACTTCGTATTTTTATTTTCGATGGGTTCAATTGAGAAGCCGTTGTAGATCGAACGACCAGGAGAGCTATTTGCCTGACCGTTCTTTGTTTGCGATTTTCAAGGGAACAAACTGCACGCCATCTACTGTAACATAACCGTCGGCTCCCGTATTGGAAACGGTGACGCGCGCCTGCTTGCCGGCTTCGAAACGAAACAGACCCAGCGAACGTGGCACCCGGTTTACCAGTACGGGCTGACGCTGATTGACGTAAACGGTTTTTATCCCATCAGCGCTCTGAATAGTGACGGGAGCATTGGTCGCGCGGTTCTCGTGCGCGGTATAGAGCAACCGTACTTCAAATTCACCAGACGCAGGAAGGATCGTCTTAAAACGTGCGCTCTTGCGACCCTGCGCTTTGTTGCCATCGTGATGATAGGTCGTGCCCACCAGCGGCGGCTGGCCGTTACTTTTACTCCATTCACCAGTGAATTCTGCTTGTGAGTCGTCAACGACGATTCCAGATAGCTTTTGAGCGCGTGAATGAGTCGTACTGCTTTTCTTTGGCATCGTCCATTCCAGCAACTGGCCGTCTGCCAATAATTGTTTGCGCAGTTTGTTGTAATCTACGTCTTGAATCCGACAGCCGGCGTCAATGGCCTGACTGGCGGCAGTCGCTGCGGACTGGCTGAGAATCATCAGTACCGGTTCCATTCGCGTGGACCCAAAGGCGACGTGACTGGCAGAGATGGCAAAGGTGACCAGCAGGTTATTACATTCCGATGCTTTCGGAACGATGGCGTCATAGCCGATAGGATAAGGACCTCGAGTTCCGGTATGGCCGAGCAGTTTTCCTTCGCGAACCATCACACCCTTATGTGCAATCCGGCGGATTTCATGAATGTCGATTCCATACGAGGCCAGGCCGACCGATTTGGCGGCAACCTCTTTGTGGCGACAGTGATGTTCGGTCATCACCAGATCAGAGATCATGCGTCGTGATTCACGAATATAAAGCTGATGAGGCCAGCCCCCATTATCGGTAAACTCATCTTTACACAAGCCGTAGCGTTTGATTTGCTTGCTTACTTTGGCGGGTACTCGTTTGTCGGTCGCCAGGAAGTGAAACAGGCCGCGCGCATAATTTTCATGAGCCTTGATGATCATCTGGCGTCCGGCGTAGCTGGCTTCAGAATAGTCTTTGTTTCCCCCTACATAATTCAAACCGAAATAAGCCGTGTTGAAATCGAATTTACCATTGGGCAGTGCATCGTGTTTGGTGAACCAGCGAAGATCCATCTGGTCGCCCGCCTTTTCACAGGCTTGAATGTAGCGGGCCACGATTTCATACCGAGCCGGGTCATAATTGTCAGGAGCTTTGATCGGAATTCGATTCTCTGACTGATCGGTTACACACAATCGAAAACAGTATGCCTGCACTCCGGGTGCCGCTTCGCCAATCGTGCCCAGTGTTCCCTCTTCGATTAAAGGCAATAGGCCACTCTCCGGTTTGCCGGGAATACGATACGGGTCGAGGGGAATCGATCGATCCCATAAGCCGCGCCGATCTTTCCGTCTGCCAATCGCATTTACTTTTCCGAATTGGACTTGCGGGATTTCATGAAACTGGATGCCATTCAAGGTTTCGTTGTATTGAGCGTTTGCTTCTCTGGTCAACGAATACGAAACGCCAGCCGCTGTCAGCAGATCGCCTTCATAGGTGGCGTCGATAAACATCTTGGCTCCGATGCGAGTCCCTTTGTGAGTTTCCAGCTCTACAATTCGGGGTCCCTGTTTGATAACTTGTGCGATATGCTCCCCTTTCAAAACCGTCACGCCAGCTTCTTTGATCATTTCATCAAACACCTGTTCGGCGACGTGCGGTTCGAGTTGAGTTTCGAGCGGCTTATTGTATTTGTGTCCGACGCGTTGATAAAATTCACGCGACATGCCGGCGACCGTAGCGGCTTTGCCCATATCCGAATAACTTAAGCCCCCCGAACTCATGCCCCCCAGGTGTTGCCCCGGTTCGATCAGAATGGCCTGTTTTCCCATCCTCGCTGCTTTGACGGCGGCGACCACTCCGCCCGATGTGCCTCCATATACGCAAATATCAACAGCATACTCTGGCTCCGCTGCCGCAAGATCTTGAAATGAGAAAAGAAATCCGCAGACAGCGGCAACGAGGGCAATAAATTTATGAAGCATATTGGAAAGCTCAATGAATTCTGGGGGTATGATAAACAGTCATGGGTATCATTTGATTATGACATCGCAGATTAATCCTGTAATATCCATTTCAACGGAATGCCAGCGATTGTCAAGGCAGATGTGTTCTCAGCGTTTCCCATCACGTAACATTTCCCGCGCGGCATTTCGACCGCAGGCGCCCATTACGCCTCCGCCGGGGTGTGCGGCGCTGCCGCATAGATAGAGTCCTTCAATCGGTGTGCGGTAATCGCTCCAGCCTGGAACGGGACGCATATTATATAACTGGTGCGCGGGCATCGCGCCCTGGAAGATATTGCCTCCCGTTAAACTGAAAGTTCGTTCCAAATCAAGGGGTGACAGTATATGGCGATGCAGTATCGACGCTGGCAAGTTCGGTGCAAATTCAGCGATACGCTGAATACAGCGGTCGGCGAACTCTTCTTTGATTTCGTCCCAGTTACCATGAGCCAGTTTGTAAGGCGCGTATTGTACGAACAATGATAGAATATGTTTTCCAGGAGGCGCCAGTGTGGTGTCGACGGCCGTAGGAATGGTCATTTCAATGATCGGCTTCTGAGAGGGCTGACCGTATTTTGCATCGTCGTAGGCGCGCTCGATTTCTTCACAGGTCGCGCCAATGTGAATTGTACCACGATGTTGCGGCCCCGGTTCCTCTTTGCCGCGCATACAAGTGAAATCGGGAAGTTCACTGACCGCGAGATTAATCTTCATGCTGGCGCTGCTGTAATCGATGCGGCTGACTGCGTTTTCAAATGATTCTGGCAGCGTACCCGCCGGGATCAGTTTTTCGAACGTCACATGCGCGTCGGCGTTCGAGGCCACACAATGCGTTGGAATGGTTTCGCCATTCGAAAGCTTGACTCCTGTTGTTTTCTGATCAGAGATCAAAATTTCTTCGACCGAAACACCAGTCCGGATTTCGACACCTGCGTCTTGTGCTGAAGCCGCCATCGCTTGACTCAGCGCACCCATTCCCCCTTCGACATAACCCCAGACACCTCGTGCCCCACCAGCCGAGCCCATTACATGATGTAGCAGCACATACGCGGTTCCGGGTGCGGAAGGCGGTTGAAACGTACCAATGATGGCGTCGGTTGCCAGCGTTGCTTTAAGGATGTCTGATTCGAACCAGCGATTAAGTATTGGTAGCGCCGCGCCGGTAAGAAGTTCAATTGCTTCCGGGATGGTTTCGCCCAGTTGTTTTAAAGATTGATGCAAATGATAGGCGGTTTTTGTATCACGTAGTTTCTTCCCGAAGCCAATCGAACGCCAGCTGGCGGGAAGCGGCAGCAGATCGGGGGGCGTCTGCATCAATGCGGGCTCCAGGCATTCGGCGATTTTTTGCAGCATCGCTTCGTAGCGGGGATACTGTTCGGCATCCCGCTCGCTGAACTGTGCGATCTGTTCCTGATTCTGCTTGAGGTCTGGTCCCAGCAGCAGCGATTTCCCATCTGCACGCGGCGTGAACGAACTCGGATTCCGCGGCAGCACTCGATAACCGTATCGCGCCAACTGCATTTCCTGTTCAATTTCCGGCAGGAGCAGACTGACCAGATACGAAGCTGTCGAGACTTTGAAGCCGGGCCATAGTTCTTCCGTCACACAGGCGCCGCCCACCAGTTCCCGCCGTTCAAGAACTAATGTTTTCCAGCCCCTTCGCGCCAACTGATGAGCACAAACCAAACCATTATGCCCTGCTCCAACGATTACACAGTCATACATTGATGTTATTACCGAAAGTGAAGTGAATCGATTTTGATTCTATTATGGGGATGAATTTAAAGTGTACCAGAGTGTGAGGGAACAAGAATATTATATCGTTGTATCAAATAATTTTGTATTT
>NZ_CALEMX010000257.1 GCF_937910335.1 uncultured Gimesia sp.
ACGCACGAGCCCTGTCAGCCTTTCAAATTGATAATTCAAAGTCAAACTACAGTCACAGAAAATAACGGTATCTGTTGTAGACCAACGATTTTCTTTCAATCAAGAAACTCATTTTTTGTATTCTTTAAATAAATCATTATACCTGTAACTGTAATATGTACAAGCACTTACAACACTTAGACGATTGCTAATTTCAGATAAACCCTTGATTGTCTCGTTTTAAAACCGTGTTATTTCGTTAATTGGCGAAATAACGAATTAAGGTTCGGTTTTATGAACGAAGTCTTTCAAGCACTTAGCGATCCTACTCGACGAGAAATCCTGCGCCTGCTGCGACAGAGAGATATGAGTGCTGGTGAAATCGCCGAGTGTTTTCCGCTCGCAAACTCGACTCTTTCCGGACATTTCAAGATTTTAAAACACAGCGGACTGATTGTCTCAGAACGTTCTGGAACAACGATTGTTTATAGCCTGAAAGTGTCGGCGTTCGAAGGAATGCTGGCCGCAGTGATGGAATTATTTGAAGTGGACAAAGAGCCAAAGGAATCAAAAAAATGAAATTCAATTATCGCACTGAGATTCCTCAACTTCTTTTAATTGTCGGTATGTTCATCATGGCAGCCTTCACATGGTCTTCGGCACCCGATCAGATCCCGGTTCATTGGAATCTGTCGGGAGAAGTTGATCGTTATGGAGGCAAGTTCGAAGGTTTGTCGGGGCTTCCTCTGATTACTCTTGCCTTGTATTTTCTCTTGCTCTTTATTCCACGAATTGATCCGGGACATGCTAATTATGAAAGGTTCGCCAATACCTATGCCATCATTCGCTGCACGATTATTGCGTTTATGAGCATCATCTACGGCATCATTCAACTTGCAATTGCAGGACATCCCGTCAATGTTAACGCAGTCATACCTCTAACCGTTGGCATTTTATTTTTCGTGCTGGGAAATTTCATGGGTAAAATAAGACCGAATTGGTTTGTAGGAATCCGAACCCCCTGGACTCTCTCCAGCAAAGCATCCTGGAATAAGACACACCGAGTAGGTGGATGGCTCTTTATTCTGATGGGGTTATCGATTGCCGCATCGGGATTGATCCGCGCAAAATGGGCCTATATCGGCATGTGTACCATCGTTGTCGCTAACTTGGTATGGATGGTTTACTATTCGAACCTGATATGGCGTAACGATCCTGATCGAATCCCTCCTGCAGGAACAACACCAGGGCCGGGTTAACAAATTCAAAAGATAGCTCTCCCGGACGCTTTCTTCTGGTGCCTAAGCCACAAAAGATCGTGGGCATCAATGCCGCAATTGATTACGACAAACAAAATAAAAAGAAAACTGATTACAAAACAGCCAGATTATTCTGTTGATACAACGGCCTTTTTCTTAGTATCCGAAATGAGAAGGCTGACAATACTCCCCGTCACAAGATTGACAGCCACGGCAGTCGGAGCAATCCATTGAAAGCTGAAGGAATGTCTGACCTGTGTATGAAATTCGAACATAAATATAGAGATATCAATATCGAATGTGAAACTAAAAAACGCAACAAAAACAGCAGTGGTGGTCCCGCAAATGGCACCGACCCATACTCCGAGAGGTTTGGCAAACGGGATAAACAACGCAAAAACAAACAAGCAGAAAATGGGCGTTGTCAACAAATTTGCTGTTTTCCCAGTAACCTCAGTGATATTCCCTTCGATTTGCCCCATAAATGAACTGCAATAGATCACAACGATACCAATTATAAATGCCAGATAACGTGTAAAGCGAACATGAGTTTTTTCGGAACCGAACGATTTTCCGAACCGGTCAATAAAGTCAGTTGAGATGACTGCTGTGATCGAGTTCACTCCAGAATCAATACTGGACATTGCCGCTGCGAACATGGCCGCAACAACCAAACCCGAAATTCCGATCGGCAGCTGATATGAAATCACATATGGAAATATGTCATCGGCGTTTTTCTTCAAGTCAATTGATGCAGGGAGTGCCGCAGGGAATGTCTGAAAATAACCCAACATGCAAAACCCAACCAACGCTAATGTTCCACCCACAATGCATCCAACACTAAGTTGGATCGCCAGAGAACGACGAGCGGCGGAAGCATCTTTTGTGGACATAAACCGTTGAACCGAAACCTGATCACCACCACTGGTCGCCACATACCAGATGACGACAGAGAGAATGGTGCCCACAAAAGTAACCCGCGTGCGCGGGTCAAAGCTGTAAAGAGGTTGAGTATCCCAATTAGCATTCCACGAAGTAGGGAACCAATCAAAACCTCCCATCTTCCAGGAGAGAGTTGCTATCACCAGTAAGGCACCACCAAACAACAGAATCGTTTGCACCAGATCCGTAATCACAACCGCGCGCAACCCACCGAGTGATGTATAGGTAATCGATACCAGACCGGTCACCAAAACGATTAAGGGAATATATAAATCATCTAGATTGAGCATCGTAGTTAGGGCTGCTGCTGAGATATAAATTAATAGAGACATCCAAACAAGTCGCAGCAGCAAGAACATCATGGCGCCCAGCAACCGAACACTCAAACCCAATTTTGTTTCCAGCAATTCGTAGGCACTTGTCACTCGTTGCTGCATATAAACCGGGATCAGCCAATAACCAACGATGATATAGACAATGGGCAATGCCAGATAACTGGCTAGGTAGATGGGTCCTTTCCCCAGTATTTCCCCCGGCAGAGAAAGATAGGTAATCGTACTCAACAACGTGGCAAACAGCGAAACTCCGATCAAGATCGGATTCATCTGCCCGCTGCCAATGAAATATTCTGAAGTGTTTTCCTGTTTTCGGCTGAAATACCACCCGAGCAAGATCGTCGATGCGGCATATATTACGATGATTGTCCAGTCGAGAGTCGCGAGTCCGGCAGCAGGTTCCACAATAATGACTTGAGCAGATCCTGCTTCCGTTTTCTTTCCGTCAGCAGCAAATAGAGATCCAGTACTGAAAACAAACAGGACAAGAATTAACAACCGACAGACAAGCCGTGGGGAATAGCATTGATTTCCGAAAATTGATTTACAGCACAGGGTGAATCTCATTGTTGTTAATGCCCTCTATGATGTCTGCAAATAATTTTCGAATCGACCTGATTGAAATGATAAATGCTCTTGCTGACTCTGTTTCAATAAGAAAATACTACCTAAACAGAGGATAAAAAACAACAAAGAGTAATTCTCTATTTCCTTTTACTACTTACATTTACCTTCAATGCAATCATCTTTGGCCATCTAAAATAAGTTTTAAGCGTTAGTCAATATAATTAGCACTAAACACCTGGTGAAATCTGTCGCCTCTTTTCGGTGCAGGACGTCACTGGCAAGTGTAAAATAGAATTACATCGCAATTTTCAGTAAACAGATTACCGATCTCTGCACTGGAAGACAGACAGAACAATCCTTGATACAATAAATAGAATATCTGTCGACTCGTACCATTTTATTGAAGCATGTCTCGAGAAATTATGTCACTGAGACGAAACACGCGATTGCCCCCACTGAAATAAGAGAAACATCTATGACGAAATTCACAATCTATTCACTTGCACTCGGTGGGCTGCTTGCTTTCAACTCACTCCATGCTGCCGAACGCAAGCCACAGGTAAAAACATTGCAACCGGGCGTACAACTTTCTCTCGTAGCCGAACATCCTGATCTGGCAACACCCACGGGCATTGATGTTGACGAACAAGGTCGTATCTGGGTCGTTGCCACGCATACTCATTTTCGACCGGACGACTACGTCGGACCGAAACATGATGAAATCCTGATTTTTTCTAATCAGGACGGAGATGGCCGCGCTGAACAAAGACAGGTTTTCTACAATTCCACCGATGCGACGATGGATCTGGAACTCGGCCCGAATGGCTGGGTGTATCTAGCCGAACGAGATCGCATTCTACGGATCAAGGATTCCGATGGCGATGGAAAAGCCGATGTCGAAGAGAACATTGCCGTTTTGAAGAGTGAGGCCGACTATCCACATAACGGTCTGGAAGGGATGGCGTGGCACCCGAATGGAGATCTGGTGTTTGCACTCGGAGAAAACTTTGCCAAGCCGTGGACTCTTACAGGAACGGATGGAGTTTCGGTTAAGGGAGCTGGCAAAGGGGGGATCTTCCGCTGCAGCGCCGATGGGAAAAAGCTGAGACGAATTGCACATGGGTTTTGGAATCCGTTTGGCGTTTGTGTTCGCTCTGACGGTGAAATCTTCGCTGCTGAAAACGATCCCGGAGAACGCCCTCCCTGTCGCCTGCTACACATCGTTGAAGGGGGAGATTATGGCTACGAACGAAGCTATGGGGGAGAAGCACATCACCCGTTCGTCAGTTGGAATGGAGAATTACGCGGCACCCTACCAATGATTCATCCGTCAGGCGAAGCGCCTTGTGGTGTCTTACCACTAGGGCGAGGACTACTGGTTCCCTCGTGGAGCGATCACCGAATCGACTTTTTTCCACTCATTCGAAAAGGAGCGTCCTACACAGCTAAGCCTATTACGTTAGTCAAAGGAGGCCGCTACTTTCGCCCCAGTTGTATTGCAGAAGATCCTAGTGCCGCAAATCAAAAACGGATCTGGTATCTTTGTGACTGGGTAGATGGTCGTTATCAGGCACACGGTTATGGACGTTTATGGAAACTTGAAATCGATCTAGCAAAAGCAACCTGGGTTGGAAAGTTGGAGCTGGCCCCCCCCACAGAGAAAGCACAGCTATCTGCTGATCTACGTATTGGAAAAACGACGCTTGATCGAAAAAGATTATTGCAACTTGCTAAAGAAAAAGACCCGTTTCTCGCTCAGGCTGCTCTCTTGGCACTCTCACGAGAAACATCAAACTGGAATCCTAAAGACTTAGCGAACTGGCCCGCCGATGACCGAATCCAGGCAGTACAGGCGCTGAAACTAGCCAACGCATCCTCCAAGACATGGATTAAAGCGTTACTTGCAGACAAAAATCCAAGCGTACAATTTGAGACGCTGCGTTGGATTTCCGACTCGGGATTAAAAACGTTTCTCCCGGAAGTGGAGCAGAAACTGACACAGAGTGACCTCGACTACCAGCGGTTTGAAGCCGCCGTTGCCACCTGGAACACCTTGAAAGGAACTCCTGAAGCGGGTGTCCGGAACCCAGAGATGCTGCTTGCCCGGGTACTGGATAAAAAGAGCGCACCACAAATACGGGCTTACGCCCTGCGTCTACTTCCAACTCAGCCGCGTTCTGCACCCAAAGTGGGAATTCAACCCGTACAAAACTTTCCGAAAGGACTGACATTGGAAATTCTCCAACAACTTCTTGCAGTAAACAATGAAACACTTTCATTGGAAGTTGTTCGTACTTTGTCAGGTAATCCGATTGTTTCACAAATGATTCTGGCGGGAATCGCCGCCGATACGAAGCAAAGCATAATTCTACGCGCGGAAGCAATCGCCGGTCTGGCTGGCGTGTCTGATCAACAATCTACTCTTTTGCTAAATCTGGCGGGAGACAAGCACCGGACTGTACGCGAGGAAGCCTTGCGATCGTTGCGGTCCGGTAATTTTTCACTCGAGCAGACAAACATTCTTAAAAAATGGGCCAAACAATATCCTGAATCTGCAGATCTGTTTCAGGCAATACTGGATCCGAAAACGCTCAACACAGGCCGACCTGCCCTGACCGATACCCAGGCTTGGCTGGATGCACTGGAGGCTGTGAAAGTTCCAGCAGATCGGGAGAATGGCCGCCGTATCTTTCATCATGCTCGAATTGCAAATTGTGCCCACTGCCATCGACACGGTGGTCGAGGAAATGTCGTCGGGCCTGACTTAAGCAGCCTGGGCAAGAACAAAGACCGTAAATGGCTCCTGAAATCGATTCTTGAACCAAGCCTGCAAATGGCTCCTGAATACCAGCCACGTACGATCATTCTCAATGATGGTCGCACCTTTACCGGAATTCGACTGCGTTCATACATCAAGGAGACACTACGGGATGCCAACGGGCAAAATCGCACGTTTGACCGCGATGAGGTTGAGTCGATGGTAGAATCGCCAATTTCTTTCATGCCATCCGGTCTTGTCCATACCTTAACGAACCGAGAGTTAAAAGATTTAATCGCGTTTCTTGAAAGCAACACTCTTCAGAAATGAAAGACATTCAGATGGATGATGTAAGTAGTTCCAGAGTTGCCTATCGTAACTACGGTAATCGATAAAACGATATTATGTCAGCAGACTCAAATGAATTTCCGACACTAAAACGGGCGGAAGACAGACCCGCAGATGAGAGTGCCAATTTGATCACGCACGCTCTGGGATTTTTCCTGAGTGTTATCGCATCTGCAGTGCTAATGATGCTGGTAGTTCAATATCATCAGACAATCAACATCATCGCTTGTGGCATTTACTGCTGTTCACTGACAGGACTCTATGCGGCGTCTATGCTTTCCCACATGTTCTATGATCTCGCCTGGCGTCGATTTTTTCGTACTCTGGATCAGGTTTGTATCTATTTACTTATTGCGGGCTCATACACACCTTTTGCTGTGGTTTATCTCTGGCATAGTTGGTGGCCGATGCTTTTGGTCAGCATGTGGGTCTTCGCTATCTTTGGTGTACTCCTCGTTCTCTACATGCGAAACTTGACTCCAATGGCGATGCTTACCTACGGAATTCTGGGCTGGCTGCCGATTATCTCATTGAAAACACTCTACGATGCAACCCCACTCGACATATTTACGTGGATCATTGCTGGTGGATTCTTCTATTCTGCAGGGTCTGTATTTCTGATTTTCGATCAGCGCGTCCGCTACTTCCACGCCCTCTGGCACACCTTCGCGATTGCTGGCAGCACCTGTCATTACATCGCACTACTAATGGTTATGTTGTAAGGTATTCGTCAGAGTACTTTGCCATTGTTTCCCAGGTGTGGAAGGGAATTGACAGCAAAAACAGGACGGAAATCCCGACTGCCCCCAATACTCTGGACAAGAAGTATGTTTTCTGGGCATACTATTCAACAGCTTGTAGTGAGAGCGTTTATAGAATCTACTGAAAGAATATCTGATGCCATTATTTTACCGACCACTATTCGTATTTTACTTTTTAAGTAGCCTGTTCCTGCTTTTGCCATACAAATTCAGTTCTGCGGAAGAGATTGAAAAGCCACTCACGTTTACTTTTTCACGGCAGGTTTTGTTGCAATCGAAACCAAATGAACATACCTGGTTTCACCCCCGTGTTGCTGTGATTCCAAATCCTGACGCTACGCAATCGTCTGAAGTGTTAATGATGCTGCAAAAATTGCTACCAGTGTCCGACTATTTTTCAGGAATGAGTACTATATTGTACTCCTCAAAGTCGCAAGAATGGAGCAAACCCGTCACACCACCAGAACTTGGTTGGATAAAAGGAGACGGAGACGTTGATATTGCCGTTGCTGACGTCACACCGGTCTGGCATCCCCAACTACAAAAAGTGATTGCAGTGGGCACACAAATCCGCTACAGCAAAGAGGGACACCAACTGGATGACAAAACCCGTTCGCACCAAACTGCATATGCGATCTATGATCCTAAAACGGAGAAATGGACTTCATGGAAAGTCTTGCAGATGCCTGTCGACAAAAAATACGATTATGCTTGTAGCGCGTGCGCGCAATGGTTGGTGGAACCGGATGGAACTTTGCTGCTACCCTTCTATCACGGCCCATCCAGCAAAACCCCCTTCTCTGTGACAGTAGTAAGGTGCACGTTTGATGGAACCGATATTCAATTCAAAAAGGAAGGTAACACCTTAAAACTAAACAAAGTGCGTGGCTTATTTGAACCTTCTTTGATCAAATTTCAAAATCACTATTATTTGACTCTCAGAAATGATTTAAAAAGTTATATCTCAACCAGTAAAGATGGTCTGCACTTCCTGCCCATCAAAGCCTGGACTTTTGACGATGGCAAAGATCTAGGAAGTTACAACACACAACAGCACTGGGTAAGCCATAGTGACGGTCTGTTTCTCGTCTATACTCGCCGTGGTGCCAACAATGATCATATCGTTCGGCATCGGGCACCTCTATTCATGGCTCAGATTGACCCTGTAAAATTAACAGTGATCCGAGCGACAGAGAAAATTATCGTTCCGGAAGAAGGAGCACTTCTCGGCAACTTCGGTGCAGCCGACATCAACCGTAATGAGTCCTGGGTGACCGTAGGCGAACGCCGCAACTTTAAGAAAATCCCGAAAGAGAAATGGAAATCAAACTCAGTGTATCTCGTCAAAATCAAATGGTCAAAACCAAACCAGGCAAAGAAGTAATTCCGCGATAAAGGATCTCCGATGGTAAAATGGAAATGTGTGCTGGAACTGGACAGTCAACGTCAGCACGTCTCTGGAAGTGAAACAGTACTACGCGAGGCCATTAACTCAGGTGCTGACCTACGTGTGGGAACCGGGTTTCGTCACAACGAACACATCGATACATCATCCGACTGTAACGAACTCATTCGTGAGGTGATGGATTTTAGAGTAACTTACCTGTTGGATAACCGCTGGGTCTCAGGAATCGAAACACTGCGAATGCCCATCTCTTTACCCGATGGTTTTGGTCCTCGTGCATCGATGTCATTTTTTATCTATAATCAAGATGGACATCAGGCGATAGCGCGACCTCATTTGGACGGTATCTCTTCCCCTGGTAAACTCGCCGCGGTCCCAGTTAATGATCATCCCGACATGCCCAAGTATCATGAACTGGCAAGTTGGGATGCCGACACCAATGCGCCCAGTAGTAATTTTGTTTATGAATTCGAATACTTTCGCTATTTTATACACGATCACTGGGAAGAAGTTTTTTCGCACGATGCAGAAGGACAAATTGAATCCGGTTCTCTCGAAAATTTAATAGATGCCTTTGCCGAGGGTTGTGAAATCAAAGTCGCCATCCATAACCTCTGTAAT
>NZ_CALEMX010000258.1 GCF_937910335.1 uncultured Gimesia sp.
CTGCTGTTAGAGAGGAATTCGAGGGAATGATACATAATCGCTGCAGCTTAGGGGTCAAAATCTGCTTAGTGTTTTTCTTTCTGGGATCTTCAAACTATGTCTGCGCTGATTGGATCGAACTGGTCAGCGGACATAAAATCCAGGGAGACGTCCTGAAACAAAACAACACCCACTTATTGGTTGATATTGGAATTGAGGTATTACGCATCCCTGTTGAGCAGATTCGATCGAGAACGAAATCGGAACAAGCTCCCAACGGCAAAGTACCGATTTCAAAAAGCAAAGAGGGCATTTATTCGATTGCAGAGCTACCAGTCAAAAGCATCAAAGAGCTGGCTCGTACCTATGGAGAGGCAGTAACATTAGTGCAGACTTCCAGTGGGCTTGGTTCAGGCTTTATTATTAACGACCGTGGATATTGTGTCACAAACTACCATGTCGTAGAGAAGGAAACCCGTATTGCGGTGACAATTTTTCACCGAACAAAAAGTGGCGAATTTCAACGCCGTCAGATTAAAGATGTTGAAATCGTAGCTTTGAATCCCTTTTTTGATTTAGCATTATTGCGAATTCCTTTACAAAAAGACCTTTCATTTCGCACTGTTTATTTAGCTGAGAATGATAAACAGCGAGAAGGTGAGGAAGTCTTTGCCATTGGAAATCCACTCGGACTGGAACGATCTGTTTCACGCGGAATCGTCAGTACGCGAAATCGAAACATGCAAGGTATTGTGTATATTCAAACAACCACGCAGATCAACCCGGGGAACAGTGGTGGTCCCTTGTTTAACTCTCGTGGAGAAGTAATCGGTGTTACAAATATGAAACTCATACTTGGTGAGGGTTTGGGCTTTGCAATTCCAATTACCTACGTAAAACACTTTCTGGACAATCGAGATGCCTTTGCATTTGATAAAACGAGTCCCAATACAGGCTATCGCTATTTTGATGCACCTAAAAGAAAAACTTCGGATATTGAAAAGTAATCAGAGAAAGTTGCAACCTGCGTCGTTTTTTTCAGGTACACCCCAGTAAGGTATTGCCTTACTGAAAATCGGTAGACTCACAAGTTCAATGCCGAGTTGGGGTTGCCAGAAAAAACAGAATTGCTACAAATAACAAAACTAGTCATCGTTACCCTGAATTCCTTCGCCTTGGCTTCTAAGTTGAAGCAATCGCGAGGTATCATTAATCCCCATCGAGAGAGAAAGAATGAAGGCTCTAATGCGAAAGCCACTTTTCATATGCACTTTGATCCTCATGCAGGCATTGGTCCTGCTGACTGCACAGACCAGCCATGCACAGAATCGAGTACAGGCTGCCCAGCGGATTCCCGCAGATTCACTCTTATATTTTTCGATACCCGATGTCGAAACTCTGGGTGAAAAGTGGAGCCAGTGCTCAATGGGGCAAATGACTCATGATGCTGCTTTTGCAGACCTGAAAAAGGATCTGATCAAGCAGATTGAAAAATTCTCTGAAAAGTTCGAAGAAGAAACAGACTTGAGCCTCAGTAATGTACTCAGTATTCCCAGTGGGGAAGTCAGTTTTGCTTTTGTGAAAAGTGAATCCAATAAATTTGGCGGGTTGGCTTTCATGGAATACGGTGAAAGCGGCGAAATCCTAGAAAAGATATTAGCAAAAGTTGAAGAGAGTCTGGATAAGAAAGGAGCAAAGCGTTCCATTCTGAGTGTGGATGGAACAAAGGTCATCGTGTATTCTTTCGGGGATGATGCGGAAGAAGGACCTGTTAAAATTCCACTTGAGAAAAAATTTGCCTATTTCCTGAAAGACAAAACTTTTGTTGCTTCAAATGATGACAAAATTTTAGAGTCTGTTTTAGCAAAGTGGGATGGCCAGGATCAGGGCACTCTCTCAAGTAAAAAGGAATACCAATATATTATTGACAAGTGTGTTGATCCGACTGCACCAGCTGTCATGCATTGGTACATGAATCCCATCGGTGCGCTCCAGTCCGTTTTGACTGTTGCCAGCCGCATCAACCCACAGGTTGGGATGGTTCAAGGATTTCTTCCTGCGTTAGGCATTACAAATCTCAAAGCCGTTGGTGGTGCCAGTTATCTGGCTACTAAGGAATACGATTCGATTTCCAAAACTTTCACGTTTGTCGAGATGCCGACATCCGGAGTGATCGATATGTTTAAATGCCCTGCTGTTGCTCAACAGCCACCAGTATGGGTTTCTGATAAAGTATCATCCTATTATTCGATCAACTGGGGAATCAGCAGTGCCTATGATTCAATCGAAACACTCTTTGATGGTTTTCAGGGACGACCGGGGGCGCTGGCAGCAATTATCGATGAACTGGCAGATAACCCCGATGGCCCCAAAGTCCACATCAAAAAAGACATCGTGGATAACATGAGTGGTCGTATTCAGGTCGCAACCGAAATTATCGATGGCGAACAAATTGATTTTACTAAAATGTCCGGACAGTTTACG
>NZ_CALEMX010000259.1 GCF_937910335.1 uncultured Gimesia sp.
ATTATACTGTCGGTAGTTCATAGGTTATCTTCATTAGTGAGTGAGTCATGTCACATCAAATCAAATTTATTATGGTCGGTGGTTTTTTAGGGGCGGGAAAAACCACAACTCTGAGTCGACTGGCAAAATATTATTCTGGCCAGGGACTGAAAGTGGGGGTCGTGACCAACGATCAGGCAGCAGATCTGGTAGATACGAATGCGCTGCGTTCACAAGGATTAAATGTAGGCGAAGTGGCAGGGGCCTGTTTCTGTTGCCATTTTGACGCGCTGATGGAGACGATTGAAGAACTAGGTTCAAATGCCAGGCCTGATGTGATTCTGGCAGAGCCCGTTGGTAGTTGTACCGATCTGGTGGCAACCGTGATTCAACCCATCAAACGTTTATTTAATGCCGAATTTTCCATCCAGCCTTATACCGTTCTCATGAAGCCCAGCCATGGCAGGAAGATCCTGAAAAATGACAAGGGTTCCGGTTTTTCGCCGAAGGCTGCCTATATCCTGAAAAAGCAACTGGAAGAAGCTGATCTGATTTTGGTCAATCGTATAGATGAACTTTCTGTTGAAGACATCGATGAACTCATTCAATTAATCGGAGAGCATTTTCCCGGCACTCCAGTTCTAAAAACATCTGCGTTAACGGGTGAAGGCTTTGATGCTTTGACAGCGTTTCTAGAGCAGGAGGGTGACTTTGGGAGTAAAATCCTCGATATCGACTATGACATTTATGCAGAGGGTGAAGCAGAACTGGGTTGGTTGAACAGCAGCGTACGCGTTTCATCAGAAACTTCTTTTTCTCTGGATCAGTTATTGATGGATGTGATTTCACAATTGCAGACCTCATTTAAAGCAAAGGGAGTCGAAACGGCCCATCTCAAGACCATTGGTTTATGGGAAGGTTTTTTTGGTGTTGCGAATCTGGTGAGTAATGAAAGTCAGCCCACATTATCCTTATCCTCAGACTGTACAGTGAATGAAGTCGATTTGATTGTGAATGCACGTGTGGCCTGTGACCCGGAAGCATTAGCAGAGCAGTTTAAGAGCGTATTAGAGAATTGTGCGAAAGCACGAAATGCGAATTTAGAGTTTCGTCAGACACAGAGTTTTCGTCCGGGCAGACCTGTGCCGACACATCGCTATGCGGCACCTCAGTAATCCTCAGCATCAGGACCGTTCCGACCCTTAGCATTAGTTGATTAGCTGGAATTCAATGTCTGAGCTGAATTCATTATTTGATTCCGAAAGGCGGCAGAGATTTCGCCGACAGTTATTGTCGTGGTATGCGACTCATCAGCGCGATTTACCCTGGCGTCGATGCAATGATCCTTATGCTGTCTGGATCAGTGAAATCATGCTGCAGCAAACCGTTGTTGCAGCCGTGATTCCCTATTTTGAAAAATTTATGGAGCGTTTTTCCGATGTTCAATCGCTGGCAAGAGCCGCGGAAAGCGAAGTGTTGCAGTATTGGGAAGGTCTCGGGTATTACAGCCGGGCGCGCAATATTCATAAATCTGCCAGGATCATTGCCGAAGAATTTCAGAGTAAGTTTCCAACCGATGTGATAGCGTTACAGAAGCTACCGGGAATCGGACGGTATACCGCGGGAGCCATTTGTTCCTTTGCCTTTGACCAGCCGGCGCCAATCGTCGAGGCCAATACATTGCGACTGTATTCTCGACTGATGGGACTGGAGGAAGATCCCAGGTCAAAGTCGGGGCAAAATCGATTGTGGGAGTTTGCGGAATTGATTCTTCCACGAAAATTACCCGGAAATTTCAATCAGGCACTGATGGACCTGGGCAGTCTGATTTGCACGCCTCAAAACCCGGACTGTGCTGTCTGTCCCGTCAGCTCGGGATGTGAAGCATTTTTGAAACAGCGTCAACATCTCATTCCTTTGCCGAAAGTGCGTCCGGAAATTACACCTCTGACTGATGCCAGCATCGCTGTATTCACCGAGGGGAAAGTGATGATCAGACAACGGACGCCGGGAGAACGCTGGGCAGGTTTATGGGATTTTCCTCGTTTCACTCTGGAAGAAATGAATGGTTCTCCGCATCCCGTTGTGAGTAAGAAACAATCAAAATCGCAAAAGAAGGCTATGAAGTCAAAGGAGAGAACGCCGAAGGGGCAAGAGAACGTTCCTGATGGCTTGACGCAGGCAGTGATACCTCGATTGGAGCAGTATTTACTGGAGCAGGCAGGGGTCAGAGCATCGGTAAAGAATTTTGCAGCTGAGATTCGGCACAGTGTCACTCGTTATAAAATTCGTTTGCTCTGTTTCGTCGCACGTGTTGAGTCTATTGATAAGCAGCAGGTTACTACAGACCGTCAGAAAAACAATCACCAGTCTGCCTATCAATGGGTGACGGTTGATGAACTGGAAGAGTATCCCCTTTCTGTTACAGGCAGAAAATTCGCCAGGCTTCTGGCAGAAACGAATCTTTTACTTGATTGATTCAGATTGAATGGGGTGTCGTCGTAGTGTTTACCAATCTCAGGGGCGCAAAAAAATATCCCCATTCTCAAAATTGCCTGAGATTGAGAATGGGGAAACGTTTTTGACTCAAGAGAAGAAAGCGGCATCCGTGCCAAAAAAGCCTTCCATGGTATTAAGCCTTTAGGGGGAATCGGATGTGAGTGGAGTAACTGAATGAGTTGCTCACTTCTCCTGTAGTCAAAGACGCTGAAGAACAATGTATATTGTTTTTCGAGAGTGGGTTAACCAGAGAGGTCTTTGAAGAGTGTACCGAATTCAGGCATGTCTTGTTCAAGGAGATTCTGCCATGCTTCAGGATTCCAGATTTCAACACAGATAACAGCGCCAATGATCATGACGTCCTGGTTTGGTTGAACCCCCAGAAACTCACGAAACCCTTCCGGAATCGTGCAGCGAGATCGATTTGCTAACTGAATGGTGCGATTTCTGGTGGACAGTAACCGTCCCAGTCGTTGCACTTCATCCCAGCGATTTTCCAGTCGGTGTGCCTGGATTTTTTGTTTAATCAGATCAACACCCTGCTGTTGTCGGGATTGCCAGTCTTCAGCCTTCCAGAGGCTCAAGCAGCCGGCTCTTTCTTTGGTTAACATCGTTTCCCCGGATTCATCAGTGATCGCCTGCGCCATTTCTACGGGCAGTGAAATGCGAAAACGGTCATCGACCGTCCGTTTCATTTCTCCCGTAATAAATGTTTCGCCGCTCATAATCAGCCTGCAAAATGGGGATGCGTATTTATCGACTACCAAAATCAGAAAAGAGATCAGTATTGTACTGGGTGGATAACCCACAATCAACTAGTTTTCAAAGATCAATTGGGTAAGAAACCCACTAAAGATAGAATCTACAGCTCATTTATCAAAAAGGCAATCATTGATTGGCTGTTTCTCCTGATTTTGTCAAATTTTCTTTTTGGCGCTGTTTTTCAGGCTGTCAATCGAAACAAATCCATATGCACTCGCACTCATTTTAAAGTCCGAAAGTCGATCTACCTTTCACGGGATTGTATTTTTCTGATCTCAATGAAATTTTCGTTATTGATAAGCGTTACCCATATGTCCGTACGCTCTGAACAACGGGTTTCATTTTTGATTGGAGAGGAAACACTTAATAAAAAAACTCCCCCTGACTGTCAGGAGGAGTTTTGTGTATTTAAAAACAAAGTTGCCGAGAATCTTAATATTCACGACGTTTCAAGATGCCAGGCAGTGGAATGGGATAGGAGCCATCGGCTCGGGCCAGAACGGGAGCAGGTGAGTCCATTGTCAACTTATCGACATCGGGAGCAAATTCCTGTTCACAATTCAGCATTTCATCGTATGTCACGACTTGTCCTGTATGCGCCGCCATTCTTCCCATGGAAGTAACCAGACTGGCTTCCGCACCACGTTTGACTTCATTGTACGGTTTATCTTGTCGAATCGCATTGATCAGATCATCCCATTCTACCTGATACGGATTCGGCTCTGGTTGCGGATACTCCCACAGAAGATTTTCTTTCGTTTCATTATAGCCTTTGTAGATTCGAGATTTTGCCGGATGGTGGGCTGAGGTGGAAATCACTGCCAAGCCTTTGGTGCCATGTGCAAAGCTGGCAAATTTCTGACGGCAACCGGGAATGGTTCGTCCTCTCAGGAACATTTTTGTTCCATCGGCAAAGGTATATTCAACACTATAGCTGTCAAAGTTCTGATCAACATTATCGCCTCGGTAGTTGCGGCCTCCAGAACCATCGGCCATTACCGGCCAGGCATCTTTCATCCAACAGCTTTCGTCGATATTATGAATCAGGAAGTCACTGAAGCCTCCACCGCTGGCCCAGAGAAAGCCATGAAATCTTGAAATCTGATAGAGTAGTTCGCTCATTTTTTCGGGTTTGGGTCCCGTCGCCGCAGAACCTGTCGGGCCTGCCATCCGATAGGCCCGCAATTCCAGAAGGTCGCCAATCTCTCCCGCTTTGATGCGATCGTGAAGTTCCTGACGTGCAATACTGTGACGGCACATCAGTCCCACGCCGACCTTAAGATTTTTCTCCACAGATTTTTTGCCCAGTTCAAACATCTTGCGCGTGCTGGGTCCATCCACGGTAAGCGGTTTTTCCATGAAGACGTTAATCCCTTTTTCGATGGCATAACCAAACTGAACCCATCGAAACGCGGGAGGTGTTACTAGCAGCACTACGTCTCCAGGACCGAGACAGCTAATGGCTTTTTCATATCCGTCGAAGCCAATAAATTTCTGATCTTCGGGAACATCCACTTTGTCGCCAAACGACTTTTTCAGACTTTTATAACTGGTATTCAGACGATCGTCGAAGACGTCTGCCATTGCGACCAGTTTAATGGGACCGCTGGTCGTTGAGAGTGCGTTTGCTGCTGCACCAGTTCCGCGCCCACCACATCCGACCAATGCAATTTTGATGGTATTTTCATCAGCCGCGTAGACGTGTGGGATCGCAGTACCAGCCAATACAGAAGCCCCGGCTGCGAGCCGACTGGAATTCTTTAAAAATTCGCGACGGGATGAGGTATTCTTGGGCGCTTCACTCATGTTAGGTTCCTTAGTTAATCGTGGAATAAATTGAAGATCAAAGTGGAATCTCGTATTGGCTGATAGATCGATTGAAAATGGGAATGCAGAATAACTATCGATATTCAGTACGTTTAGAATACAAAGGTCGTTCAGAAAAAACGATTATTTTAACTGATTATATCAATGCGAGAGCGGCACTTGCAACTTGTGGGGGTGTTTCAGTCACACAGGAAAGAATAGGTGGGGCGTTCAACTGTGGCAGAAAGAAGAAAAAACCCGAAGACTGAATGTCAGCCTTCGGGTTCATATTTGTAAGTGATGTTAATTTATCTGTTTTCGCTTAGTAATTATAAGCAGGATTCTTGGGATTGAAGTCAGTATCTGTCAATCCGGTGTTCGTACGGATGTTTTTATAATAGTAATCTTCCACCAGTTCCGGAGATCCTCTTCTCTTGGTGGGCCAACCATATTGCTGTACTCGAACGGGAAGATTCGTTGCTTTATCAATATACAACCTTGTCATCTGAAAACGGATACCCTGCTTTTGTTGCGGGTAGCTGGTCTCAAGAACTTTGCATTGCGTGTTCTCAAGTTTTGCATTAGGGTAATATTTGAAAACGACACCTGCATCAAGTTGTTGTTCTTCTTTCCATTGCTTCAAAATCTGATACAACATTTTCCGAATGCCAATGGTGGTGATCGGGTAGCGGCTTTCATCCATTGCCTGGGGGCTATTGGGTTGAAGCGAGACGGTTCCAATTAATCCTTTAATTCCCGTTTCATGAGCAAGGATCTGATTTCCATTGCGACCATGGACATAGATGACTTCTCTACCTTCATGTGGCTTCTTAAAATTCAGATACACGCTTAGGGGTTGCTCACGAAACTTGATTTGAATCGTATGCATGGGCTGCATTCTTCGTCCCACTTTTTCCTGTTTAATGAAGACTGCTTGAAAGTCTTTGATATTAGACGTTTCTTCATAGCTCTGCATGGCGAGTCGAATTGCTGGATCGAGTTTGTGTTCCGCGTTGGGACCTGCGGCGATCAGAAAATTGACCTGGGCCAGATACGCTGTCACTGTCAGAGTGAAAACTCCGGCGATGGTAGCCACCTTCTTAGTATGGTGAACCAGTTTGTTGTTTGATTGGTAAGTGTTTTGTTTTACCATTGAATTTCGTGACTCCCTTTGTCGAAATCCTCTTGCTTCAGACTCATTTTGACGAGAAAAAATGGTCAAAAGCTAGTAAGAAATATAGACCACTCTGTAAAAGGTGACTTCGCTATGAATCCCCTATTGTGAAACGACAGGGTCTCATAATTTGATGTCGATAGTAGATTCTCTCCGAGAATTGGCTCGACACATCATTAACAATCGAACTTATTGGCAAATCGTAATTACTTAGATCGCGTGTTCTCTTCGTTTTTTCGTAAATTGTCAAGAGATATTCTTTATATTCTCTCTTTTGACATTCAGCAACTTAGTACCTGGATTTCGTTTCATAATACATTATCTATTTTACCATAAGTTAAGTGGCAGTTAACCCAGTGAAATAAGTGAGATTTACTTATTTAATGAAATAAGGAGATTCTTAGAAACTCCAATTGTCGGTATTCTGGTAATTCTGTATGATCCGCCGCCTTGAGTCAGGCACTTTGAGTTGAAACAATCTCACGGAGTTTTTCTCAATAAAGGTGAGTCAGTGTTTTACATGTTCAGTAATCAATGTAAAACAATCCCTGATTGACAAATTTTGTGGTTGACCACGATGGTTTCTGGAAACCAGACAGTGAGAGCAAGGAGTGTTCTTATTGTTCAAATCGGATAGTTTCCGATAGCGTGATTGCGAACATGGAGGAGAAACGCAAATGCGCTCCAAATCAAATGACTTTTTTTCAACAGTGCTTATGCTGATACCTCTGGTGGCAGTTCCGATGCTGGCCATATTTGGTATTCCCGAAATTGCACCCGTGAAAAAGTCCTCAATCAATGAAAATGATCTATTCGATAGTGAAGGATCTTCTCGTTCCCAATTCGAAGAAATTTCATTTGATTCTTCGTCACATGAAATTGATTTAGGGGGCGAAGGAACTCTCTCCGGCCAATCCCGTTCAAATCAAAATCGGCCAGATAGCGGGGGCCCTTTTGAGAAAATGGCTTCTTCTCGAAAAGATGCCCTCAATCGAGAGGAATGGTTGCCTCCCGCAGGTGCTTTGGAAGGATGGGAATTGGAAGAAGTTCCTTCCCAATTGAACTCAGATCAAAAAAGTGTCAAATTAAAATCGGCAGGATCGCTGCCAAAATCAGCTTTGGACAAGAATCCCATTCAGCAGGCGGCCTTCGAAGAAGGGCTACCCTCCTCAGATTCGGTGTCGCCTTTTGGCCAGGAAATTCGGCAAGTAAAGAACGAAGGCAATCCCTTTGAACCATCTACAGAGGCTCAATTAGCACCTGCAGAATCTGCCCCTGCCAGACAGGCTTCAGTAAAGGAAGTGGATCAACAGTTTCGCATACGAGCTGAAACGATGTTACGTCGAGATCCGGCAACTTGGAGCGCCGCGGTTCAAAAATTGAATGACCTGGGTATTAGAGATTATCGCCTTGAACCGGGTGTTCGTCCCAACGAGTTTTTGTTTAGCTGTTCCTATTCTCCACCCCATAATCCACGAATTTCCAGACGGTTTGAAGCAGAAGCGCTGGACCCATTGAAAGCTGTGATTAAAGTTTTACAGCAGGTTGATGAGTGGAGTCGTAATAAGTAAATTGATGCGTTCTATAAAAAAAACCAGCCCGCTTTGAATAATCACTCAAAGCGGGCTGGTTTCATTTATGTCTCTCAATTTAGATTTGATTGAGATAGATCATGCTTCATTTTTCTTTTTCTTGTTTTTCCGTTTGATGGTTTTCTTTTTTTCCATTTTTTTTCTTAGCTCTTCGGACTTGGGAGGCGCCTTGCGTTTGATAGTGGACTGTTTCTTAGCCGCCTTCTCAGCACGCTCAATTTGTCCACATAGGTCGGCGCGGGAAATCTCAACATCCTGTTGTTGATAAGAAGAACCAGCAGTCCAGGCACGGCAGCTTTGGTGCCCTTCAACGTGATAACTTTGGTCCAGGCTACGAATGGCAAGGCCGAATTCAACCATTTCATCATTAATGGCCGTTGAAGCAGCACTTAATCCAACCGTTGCACCAAGTACGCCCACTGTTCCCAGCACTACGAGTTCAGCTGACATCACCAAACCGGCTTCGTCATTCCAGAATTTTTTTAACAGATTCATCATCAAACCTCTCAGAAAGCGGTGACAGTTCAATTACGAGCGAGGTGAGAGTGAGTTCCGCCTATTCCGATTGTATCGATTGTTCGGATAATAGGGATTGTATCGATATATCTCGGAATGTAAATATAGGAAGAATAAAAAGAATGGAAAGAAATGTGTTTTGTTAGACAAAATTCCATAAGTGCAAACATTAAAACAAGATAGCGAATTTTAATGTTCCTGTTCGTATGGCAGACGTTAATGCGTTTAGCATTGGTGGGGCATGATTGAGGGTTAGTCAGAACTAGTTTCAATCCCTGTGTGTTTGCTTCGGTATTTGAATTGGCCAGAGGTTTCTCAGTAAAAGCATGTGAAGGTGCAGGCACAGAAACCGATGATTCAAGAGAAATTTATAGGAGAGAAACCCTTTATACTTGCCTGATTTGTACTTTCGGGACATGATCGTATCGATCAAAGATCCAAAACTCCCCGTATTCAGCATCAGATCATGAGAAGGGTAAGCCCAGCATGTCATCACAGCAATCACCAGTCGTCATTGGTATTCGACTTTCAATAATGATGTTCCTCGAGTTCTTTGTATGGGGGGCATGGTATGTGACCGTGGGAAATTATATGGGTGCTAATGGGATGGGAGATGCAATTTACTGGGCCTACACAGTTGGTCCAATTGCTGCCATCGTTTCTCCTTTCGTGTTGGGCATGGTCGCGGACCGATTTTTCTCTTCGGAACGAGTGCTTGCGGTACTGATGATTATTGGAGGAGCGATTCTTTATTATGCTCCCAGTGTGGTGGGTGAGAAGGGAGAAGGAAGTGGAACATTCATTCTTCTACTTTTGTTGCATATGTTGTGTTACATGCCAACGCTTGGCCTGACTAATACGATTGCCTTTTCTCATTTAAAGAATCAGCAAATCTGGTTTCCTTTAGTGCGCGTGTTTGGAACGATCGGTTGGATTGTTGCAGGATATCTTGTCAGTAAAGTGATGGGGGCAGATATGACGTCCAAACCACTACTTGTGGCAGGGGGCGCTGGCGTTCTCATGGGGATTTACTGTTTGACGTTGCCACACACTCCGCCTCCCTCCAAGGGGAAAGCAATTTCAGTCCGCGATATTCTGGGCTTAGACTCATTGGCCTTGCTGAAAGATCGTTCTTTTCTCGTCTTTATGGCAAGCTCGTTATTAATCTGCATTCCTTTAGCAGCCTACTATGCTTACGCACCGGTTTTTGTATCTGATGCTGGAATAGATAATCCTGCGTTTAAAATGTCTTTCGGTCAGATGTCCGAAGTTCTGTTTATGGTCTTAATGCCGGTCTTTTTCAAATTCCTGGGTGTGAAACGAATGTTGCTATTTGGCATGTTCGCCTGGGTGGTGCGTTATGCCTTATTTGCCGCTGGTGCTTCTGACGGAGTTTCCTGGATGATCATTTCAGGTATTCTTTTGCATGGTATTTGCTACGACTTCTTCTTTGTGACGGGGCAAATCTATGTCGATCAAAAAGCGGGGCCTGCCATTCGGGCGCAGGCACAAGGGTTTCTGGTGCTGGCAACACAAGGTGTGGGGATGTTAGTTGGAGCCCTGATTAGCGGGAATTTGATCAACGCAATTGTTGTCGGCGAAGGGGCGGCCAAACTTCAAACATGGAAAGATTTTTGGATTTATCCCACAGCGGCAGCGTTTGTGATTATGGTCATCTTTATGATTCTTTTCAAAGATGATCCGAAGGCAACTGGTAATATCAGCGAAGAGGATGTCGCAAAAGCTGCCAGTAATGAAGAGATGGTTTAGCCCGGCATAACTGGGACAAAAAGAATAAAAGCCCCCTGTTCATTTTGAGCAGAGGGCTTTTTTAAATTAGATCAAGGTGCGAAACAACTCTTAATCGGTTATCGTCCAGGTGGCCGGGATACAGGTGCTTGCTGTAACCGAACCGGCATCATTGATTCCACAAGAATGTATTCGCCCCGTAATTCAGATCGGAACCAGCGTTTGCCTGTGACTCCCATGGAGCGTCCCAGGGCAGAATCCAGATTGATTTGAGGAGACACCGGTTGTAAATACGCAAGAAACTGTCCATTGGGAGCCACCAGTGCGTGGGTAGGCATGCCCTGTCGAACATTTCGTAAACGTCGCACAATGCCTGCTCCCGAAAACTGGGGCTGAGTTGGTTTCGTCGGCTGAGGTGTTGCCCCTGGTTGGGGAACCGTGGGTTGCGGGGCACTTGGTTGAGGGAGAGGTGTCAGCTGTGGATTCGGGGGCGTTGATTCCGTGGTAGGTTCAGGAGTAGGTGGAAGTAATGAACCAGTTCCCGCCGTGTTTTCCGGGTCTGGATAGCGGCTGGTTTTATTTTGATCAGGGGCCATTGAGACCAATGCTGCATCTCGTTTACTGGTTTCTTCTGCCAGTTTGAGAAAATCCTGAAATTCTGCCTGCACCTTTCGATAACGGTCAACGGCATCCAGTCTCAAATCAATTTTACTGGCAATGGCAGGATGTTTGATTTCCTGCTGCAATGTTTTGTAGTCTTGCTCTAATGCATTTAAATCCCACGCCGTCGGCTCTGCCTCTATCATGGCGCGAAATTGTGTATCGATGGTTTTGATGGCCTGTTTGGCAGCAGTCATTTGATCGACTTCCGGAACACTTCGACGCGCTGAGCCATCGGTGGGAGTTTTGATCATTTCCTGCTGAGGTCTGGCTGAATGATTTTGTGTGATGCCTTCGCTAAAGGGATCTTTCCCACTATTGGCAATCGGGGTATCGAATGGGGCAGGTGCACTTTTCCCTGGTTGAGATTGGTTGGCGGGCATCAATAAATGCCCTTCCATCCAGCGCCATTCTCCCTTAGGTGGTTTGATTTGATACATCAAGATATTGCCAAATTCAGAGCCAACGTTTTTACTACCCAGAATCGTGACTTCATCATTCTTTGAAAGGCGAATCTGTTCGACGTCACGGCTTTCACCAAAAGCACTGCCGACTCGAACTACGACACCATTCTCAATGATCCGACCACGATTGGCGGCCATTTTTTGTACATATTCTGCGCGAATCCAACTGAAACTTCCTTGTGGTGGCGTAATCATGAACCACCCACCCGGATCATGTCGATGGACGGTGACGCGTTTACCCCTTTGGAGTTTGAGCGTGGGATAATAGCGGCTTCCGTTGCCGCTTCTTACCAGCGCTTCCTCTGCGTTCACAATCGCTTCGTAAGGGAAAGTGTGTTTTTTGGCAGCGACTTCTTCTGTCAGGCAGAGAAGTAGACTTGTTATTAATAAAGGTGTCAGGATCCATCGGTCTAAAGGACACATGGAATAAGCCTCCGTGCTGACTTGATACAGCCCAATTGAATAGGTTTAATTGTGGTGTTGAAGGTGATTGTATAAACAGAATTGTTTTTGAATCACGAATCGAAAGGGAATCGAATGAGTGGTAGGTAGAGATAGAGAATTTGAAAGAGGGGCGTTTGATAATGGAATTTTTATTTTATGGCAATACCAAAAAAGAGATTGAATGTGAAAAAAACGTTTCAAATCTGTAAAAAGGCTTCAAAAACCTCATTTAAGGGATATTGATGAAAATTCCCAACCTGGGAATAGATAAAGGAATGCTCACTTTTTCGTATTGACGTAAAATTCAAACTATGCAAAATTATCGCCCTCTCAGTATGGTCAGTTTGGTTCCTCTATCAGGAATTCCGCTGCATTATCAAAATAAAATAGTATATTTAAAAGGTTTTGATTACGAAGTTGTCATCCAGAGGCTGGGTACTGCTTCGTTACCAGATAGAGAAAAATTTCAATTCGTTTGATTGCCACTATGGAGAGTGGTCTATTCTGCAAAGGAGTGCTTCGGTCGTGAAAAAGTTATTAACACCAGTTACCGTTCTTGCCATCGTGGGTTGTTTTTCCTGTTTCATTGAAACAGCGTCTGCACAAGCTCCCGCACCGGCCAATGCAAAAGCTGCAGAACACAAAGTGGGCCTGATTGATATGGCGCATGTGTTCAAACACTATGAGAAATTTACAGCGCTGCGTGAAGAGTTAAAAACAGAAATCCAGCAAAGTGATGGCAAAGCCAAATCGATGGCAGAAAAGATTCAAGCCATTCAAAAAGAAATGCAGGATTTCAAACAGGGAAGTCCCGAGTATCTCGCTCGTGAAAAACAGTTGGCACAGGCTGCCTCCGACTTTGAAGCGTTTCGAAAAGTAGCTCAGCGCGATTTCCTGCGTAAAGAGTCGCGCATCTATCACACCATTTATATGGAAGTGACGGAAACGGTCAAGAAGTATGCAAAAATCTACAATTATACTTTGATCATGCGGTTTAATCGGGAAGATCTCGATACCGACGATCCGAAAAAACTGATTCAAGGCATGAATCGTCAGGTGGTTTTCCACCGGGCCGATGATGACATTACGCTGTCTGTTCTGGATTACCTGAATCGCAGCTATAAGCCAAAAGCATCAGCCACTCGGCCTACACCGGGTACTCCAAAACGCTGATACACTTGCTTCTTGAGCACTCTTGTTGGATGCAGGCAGGCGTATCAGCCAGCCTGCATCCTTTTTGCGATTTTTTCAGTACGACATGTAGAATTTCTCCATCGAAGGAGCAGGCAATGCGAACTCGTAATCAGAGAACGCTGGCCAGATCATTGGAATGTACCGGAGTTGGGATTTTTACCAACGCCGATGTGAAGATTCGTTTTTGTCCGGCTCCCGAGAATCATGGCATTCAATTTGTTCGTACCGATCTGGCTGGTTCCCAACCGATTCCTGCATTGATTGAATATGCTGTTTTCAAACAGCGACGGACGGCTATTGAGTATCAAGGGGCATCGGTCGAAATGATCGAGCACGTCATGGCTGCATTAGCGGGCATGCAGATCGATAATTGTCGCATCGAAATTAATGCTCCCGAAGCACCCTGTTTCGATGGTTCATCACAAGAACTGTCGCTGGAATTTCTAGAAGCAGGTATTGTCGAACAACCATTCAAAAGAGATGTGATTAGCATCGAACAACCAGTGTCTGTCGAAGATGATTCCGGTAGTTTTATTCAGGCAAAACCGTTGAATCGATCTGTAATGGCTGTGGGTTATTATCTGAATTATGGTGAAGATTCACCTATTCCGCCACAGTGTCTGACACTGGAAATTAATCCTGAGACCTGGATGAACCAACTGGCATTCTCTCGTACTTTTGTACTGGAAGATGAAGTCGAAGCCATGCGTGGTTTAGGCTATGGATTGAAGTTGTCACCGGAAGATTTACTGGTCATCGGACAACAGGGGGTGATCGATAACGAATTAAGAACATTGGATGAATGCGTTCGTCACAAAATATTAGATTGCCTTGGCGATTTTGCTTTGATTGGTTGCGATCTGCAGGGTTATTTCTGCGCTCAGCAGTCGGGGCATGCATTAAATCGAGAATTGGTCAAAAAAATTAAATCAACACATCAATCTCGTTTATCTGAAACAGCTTGGAAAGTTGCTTGAAAATTTAAGTTTCGTTTAATTTACAACATTTGTTATTCATATTCTGGCACGTCGTTGACTGCAGATTTTTTAGGATGTCGAACATGCCGACAAATATTTCAAAACTCTCCTATGTCGATCCAAAAGCAGAAATAGGAGAAGATGTTACGATCGGACCGTTTTGTCACATCGGACCTCATGTGACGATTGGAAATGGTTCAGTGTTAGACAGTCATATTTCTGTTTCAGGCCATACGACCATTGGTGAGAGAAATCGATTTTTCCCAACGGCTGTGATTGGTTCAGAACCACAGGATGCAGGATATTCGGGCGCTCCGACAAGAGTCGAAATTGGCGACGACAATCTATTTCGGGAAGGTTGCACGATTCATCGTGCAGCAGAAAAAGAAGATCATTGTACTCGCATCGGAAACCGAAATACATTTCTTTGCAATTCTCATGTAGCACATAACTGTCACGTATTTGATGATGTGACTCTCGTCAATGGCGTCTTACTGGGAGGTCATGTGCATGTACATGATCGGGCGATTATTTCGGGAAATACCGTTGTGCATCAGTTTTGTACTGTCGGTACGCTAGCCTTTATCACAGGAGCATCACGGACCACTGTGGACGTGCCTCCCTTCATGATCTGCACGGGCGCCGATCAATTCCGAATTCGAACCGTCAATATTGTAGGAATGCAGCGTGCAGGTATTTCTGAAAATTCCGTTGCCGTCATTCGCAGAGCCCATCGATTGATCTATCGAAAAAATAAAAAGTTAGATGAAGTGCAGGAACTATTCAGTCAGGAACTTGAGGGTGTCATTCCCATTGCATTAAACACCCTGTTCGATCATTTTGAAGGCATTAAGGGCAGTAAAGCTGGTAGAGGCCGCGAAGAAGCAGCACGAAATGCCACGTATAATCCAGAAGAGAACGATAAAAATTCAACTCGGAGAGCAGCATGAGTTCATTAAAAGTAGCGGTAGTTGGTGTGGGAGCGTTAGGACGGCATCATGCCAGGATTTTAGCTGGTCTTGACGGTGTCAATTTAGTGGCAGTCGCAGATACCAATCCCGATCAGGGACAGGCGATTGCAGAACAGCATGGCAGTCGGTGGGTTTCTGATTATCGTGATTTATTTCAAGACGTAGATGCTGTCTCGCTGGCTGTACCAACACACGCCCATCTAGCGATTGCCAGTGAATTTTTATCCCGCAAAATACCGGTTCTGGTGGAAAAACCCATCGCCTGTAATCTTCAGGAAGCGGAAGAACTGGTGCACATCGCCGAAACAAACAATACTTTACTCCAAATTGGTCATGTAGAGCGTTTTAATCCAGCGACGCAGGTGGCGTTTGAGCGGTGTTCGAATCCTCGTTTTATTCGGAGTGAACGAGTTAGCCCTTATACGTTTCGATCAACCGATATCGGCGTGATTCACGATTTACTCATTCATGATATTGATCTCGTGCTTTCTCTTGTGAATTCTCCCGTTCAGAATGTAGAAGCCTTTGGTATTTCTGTAATGGGAGAACATGAAGATGCGGTTCAAGCACGGTTACGATTTCAAAATGGTTGCATTGCCGACCTGACGGCCAGTCGGATCTGTCCCAATGCAAAACGGGCTATGCAAATCTGGGGAGCCTCAGGTTGTGTTACAGTCGATTTCAACAGCCGGGAAGTTACATCATATCAACCTTCCGAAACACTTTTATATGGAACGCCTCCGCTGGAACGCGCGCGGAAAGCGGGTGCGAATCTTGAGGCTTTGAAGCAGGACGTCTTCGGAACATTTCTGAAGGTGGACTCTCCCGATGTCTCAAACGCAGACGCTTTAACTGCCGAATTGGATAGTTTCGTAGAAGCAGTTCGGACAGACTCTGAACCACTGGTGGGAGGCGCGCAAGCATTGCAGGCAATGCAGGTTGCAGAAATGGTTCTTGAAGCGGTCAACTGCCACGCATGGGATGGAAGTCAACAGGGATCCGTCGGGCCGTTCGTTCAGTTTCCAACAGAACAACGCCGAATGGCTGGTTAAATCAGCCAGTCGGTGTGACAAATGGAATTGTCAGGCTCTGTCAAAAATTGAGTTCAGTTAAGCTCTTTTAATGCTTCGGTTACTTCATCGGCGTGACCATTTACTTTGACTTTCGGCCAGGCAGCAGCAATCTTTCCATTTTTGTCAATTAAGAAAGTAGCGCGCTGAATGCCCATATATTTCTTGCCATAATTCATTTTCTCAATCCAGACTCCATACTTCTCGGCAATCGCATGATTTTCATCTGACAGCAGGATGAAAGGTAGTTCGAATTGTGTCGCAAATTTTTCATGTGAAGCGACTGAGTCAGGGCTGATTCCCAGAATCACTGTATCATTTCGCTTGAATGTGGCGACACGATCCCTGAAATCACAGGATTCGGTAGTGCAGCCGGGTGTATTATCTTTGGGATAAAAATAGAGGAGTACATTTTTTTCATCTTTGTACTGACTCAGACGAATTTTTCCTTCAGGGTAAGCGGGGAGATTAAAAGCAGGGGCACGCTTGCCAACTTCTGGCACATTGCTTTCAGCCATTTTAAAATCTTTCAATTTGAAAGGATGATGGAACCGCAGCTCGGCGGAAACCGCGTGATTGAGGTGTCCTGAAAACATATCAGGGTCTGGTTCAACAATGCCTCAAGCGATTGTATAATAGCAGGCAGTCTTTCAAAATTCGACTAAGAGCGGTACCTCTAGATCGCAACCCATTTAATAATTGCGTCTTTCATCCTATGAGACTTGTTTGAAATGGCTTTGGAGACGCTACAGTAAAACTGGACACAGGCTAGTTCAGCGAAGAGCTAAAATCAGGATCGCCAGTATTGTTTATGATATTTTGTGATCGTTTCCAGAGCGGGTTTGGCCTGGCCATCAAGATTGATCAAACCAGAGTGCGGAAAGCGGCTAGGGTCCTGATCTCGAAATTGGGACCAATAAACTCCTGTGACAGCTGGCTTGGCCAGCAACAGAGGCAGGTATAAGTCGATCCATTCTGCCTGGGCCGCTTCGCTCCAACCTGTTTTCCACTGATTTGTTTGTACTTTTGAAATAGTTGAATTCTTTTCAGAGATATCGGAGTCATCGCTGGGGAATGCCAGTGTGATGTGTAAAGGCAGATTTAATGTACTCCATTTGTCAATCAGTTTGGAGATGTCCAGCAAATCATGATGATGAGAACCATTAGGAAAGTAACCTATACTGAGTTCCAGATCGATTCCGGAAAGTCCGACTCCCAATCGATCGATCGCATCAACAAACTGCATTGGCGAAAGCTGATGCTGTCCTTTGGAAAGATAATCCCCACAGGGCTGCTCTACTCTGACAAAACATTGAATCGAATCATCTGTCTGTTTGGCAACTTCTATCGCTCGTGCTGTTAATGTCAAACGTGTTTCTTCATTGAGACCAAAGACACCGCCAGTATTCATTGAAGAAACCAGTGTCCAGGTTCGGATACTGCCCGTATAACGCGTGATTGCAGTTTCAATGAAATGTGAGATGATGCTCTGAAAGTTCACCATGTCAAGTTTCCAGGATTCAAGCCAGTCGGGTAATCCCTTTGGGGAAAAATCCAGTAAACACCCTCCGCGAATCAGGAGATTGTTTTTTTCGCACCAGTCTACCTGTTGATCACATAAATCCCAGTTCTGATCTCCTTCATAAGCCTCGATCAATTTCCAATTAATCAGATCAGTGTTGACTGCATCAAAGGCTTGTAGGATGAGTTGGCTCTCTGATGCACTGGGAACAAACTCACCCAGGTTACAGCCCAGTGAAACGGGAAGCTTCATTGACTGAGATCTTTGATGCAGAATTGTCAAACGTTGTCGGGCATAAATCTGTACCAGCATCTCTGCTGCGGCATGTGCTTTTTGTAACGCTACACCCGCCAGTTCGGAGCATTCTTCAAGTTTGTCTTGGATGATGGCAGCCTGCGAGAAAGCAGCAAATGCTTCGTCATGTAGTGTCCACAGCGCAGCAGGGATATTCAGCCCGGCGATTTGCCAGACGCTCAGCTGGTCTTTCAATGTTGATATTTTCCCGCGCGCCAGTTCAAGTAACAAAACATAGGCTTCTTCTCGTTCGGGGAGCGAAGCCGATCTGACCATAGGTCGGCCAAAATCACTTATATTCCAGACGATGTTGAGTTTACAGCTTTGAGATGTCTGGCGACGAAATGTCAGAAGATTCCCATCGACCTCGATGCGCGTCGGAAAGACGCGTCCATCGACAGCGTTCAAATAGGCGCGATGTAGATCAGACCAGTCTTCAGGTACTTGAGAGGGTGCTATTAAAAAACGCAAATTGCCCATGAAACGGGTCACAATCGTTGTCTGAATTTTCTAGATGTTGTTAACTTCAAGTCTCATAATCCATTATCACGTTTGTGTAGCATCAGGCAAGTGTAGACTCGTATGTATGTACATTGAAACGAGACAGAAGGCCAAGTAGGCAGGAACCTGACGATCACTCATTTTGTGCGGGATTTACGGGTTATGATTTTCCGGCAATTGTTTAGCACGTGGGTTCTCGCTACACTTCCAGTGTTCAATTTCATGGAATTTTAATCATGGTGGTTACGGATTATGGCATCAGCAGCGCTTATTGAAAGTTCGCTATCAGGTATTCCGGTAAAGCGGGGAAAAGTACGTGACGTATATGATTTTGAGGATCGATTATTATTTGTAGCGACCGATCGAATCAGTGCATTTGACTGGATTTTGTCCCCTGGAATTCCAGATAAAGGCAGGATATTGACGCAGATCAGTCGCTTCTGGTTTGAGCGTTTTAAGGAAATTCCGAATCATTTACTCAGCATGAATCCTGCCGACTTACCACTTCCGGATCAGGCCGACCTCGCTGTGCTTCAGGGGCGATGTATGGTCGTTAAAAAAACAGAAGTGGTTCCATTTGAGTGCGTTGTCCGTGGTTATCTTTCTGGTTCCGGCTGGAAGGATTATCTATCAACACGCGCTGTATGTGGAATTGAGCTCCCTGAAGGTCTACAACAGAGTGACCCGCTTCCTCAGCCGTTGTTTACGCCAGCTACAAAAGCGGAAACGGGACACGATGAGAATGTTTCGTTTCAGACGATGAGTGATGCCATCGGTCAAGAGCTGGCAGAAAACCTGCGGGATCTGAGCATTCAGATTTATCAACAAGGATCAGACTATGCACGCGAACGGGGAATCATTCTAGCGGATACAAAATTTGAATTTGGTATTCTGGATGGCAAACCGATTCTGATCGATGAAGTGTTAACTCCCGACAGTTCCCGTTTCTGGCCTGCTGAACGTTACGTACCCGGAGGCCCTCAGCCTTCTTTGGATAAGCAATTTGTACGTGACTGGCTGGAAACCACAACGTGGGATAAAAACAGCCCTCCACCTGAACTTCCTGAAGAAATTGTGTCGAATACACGAGAAAAATACTTTGAAGCATTTCGGATGTTGACCGGCATGGAATGTGTCTGGTAGTCAGCCCAATTTCTTCTTTTGATTCACAGGAATTTATAGCTATTTGCACTAGTTCTGTTTATACTGGGTGATAGCAGGTTTGGTTGGGGAGGGGAGCAGTGTAAATTCATTTCTATCCGCGAGATTTCGTCGTTTCATCTTCCTGCCTTCTGCAGAATTTATTGCCATTTTTTTATTTATTCATGGTTTATATCTGCGGGCTTATCAGGAGAATGGATCAATGTCTTCACCAGAAACGCCCTCCCCCAAAGGGGCAACCTCTACTAACAAGATTACCCATTTAGGGGAATTCAGGCTGAAACGTAAACTGGGAGCCGGTGGCATGGGCGATGTCTATCTGGCAGAACAGGAGAGCCTGGATCGTAAGGTCGCGATCAAAACACTGAAAAAAAAGTTCGCTAACGATCCTAGTTTTGTGGAACGGTTTTATCGCGAAGCCAAAGCGATGGCCAAGCTGGATCATCCAAACGTCGTCCGCTGTTATGCTGTAGGGGAATCTCATGGATTCCATTATGTAGCCATTGAATATATCGATGGAAAAAGCATGCAGGATTGGATGAATGAACTGAAAACACTTTCTATTGGGGATGCCACGCTTATCATTCTCGCCTGTTTAGATGCACTTTCGCATGCGCATGAAACGAAGCTCATCCACCGTGACATTAAGCCAGATAATATTCTGGTCACAAGCAAAGGAGTTGTCAAAGTGGCTGACCTCGGATTAGCCAAAGCCGTCGATGAAGATAACTCTATGACCCAAAGTGGCACCGGGCTGGGAACGCCCTTGTATATGCCTCCCGAACAAGCACGAAACGCAAAACACGTTGATCACCGGACTGACATTTATGCATTAGGGGGAACATATTACAACTTTCTCACAGGCAAGTTTCCTTTCAGTGGCGATACAGCACTCGAACTGATCATGAAAAAGGAATCGGGAAAATTTGAGCCCGTTCGGAAACTCAATTCGGAAGTTCCAGAAAAACTCGATTTACTGATCGAGAAAATGATGGCCAAAAATCCGGATCATCGATTCAAAAATTGTGCAGAAATCATGACATTACTGGAAGACATGGAACTGGATTCACCCACGCTCAGCTTTATCGATTCCGTAGATGCAGCCAGTAGTTCAAGGGTACGCCGAAAAGGCAAAAGTAAGGTCTCCTCAGTCCCTCCTCAGAAGCGGAGTAGCGGTCATGAGGTTTCTTCTGCTAAAGATGCGGCACAGTCTGCGGGTCAATCTAAAGAAGTGGTCGAAAAGCGAGTCTGGTTTATACAGCATCAGAATGCAGCCGGAAAAGAGATGGTCAGTAAAATGACTGTTGCTCAAATCAAACAGGGGGTGAAAGCCGGGGTGATTAATACATCCGCTAAGGTCAAGCGAACGGCGGAAGGCAAATTTATTTCACTGGCACAATGTCCCGAGTTTGATTCCGTGATGCAGGTACGCACGATCAAAGATAAAGCAGATGCGCGTGCCATGAACATGGAAGATAAAATTAAAGAAATCAGCCGTGATTACGATCGCAGGCATCGCCGACGGTTTTTCAAAAATCTGGCGGAAGGCACTTGGGGCTGGATCTCACTGATTATTTATCTGGGAGTCATAATCGGAATAGGTTACCTCGCTGTTCTGTTTGTTCCGGAATTATGGCGCTGGATTGCTGAAAAATTGAATTTATCCTGAATTTTTACCACTGAACGGATTCCAGATACGTAGGTAAATCAAAGGGGCTTTATATTTCTCAAATTCTGACAGTCAGTATGTCGATGAAATCAGTATGACTGTACGATTATTTCCTGAATCTGTTTCCTGCTATCGTCGCTCAAACTTCCTTTTGAATAGAGCCCACTCTCGCTGGTTGGTGTTCTTTCTCCTGGCAGGCTTGTGCGTATTTTCCGTAAATCTCTCCAGAGCAGGGGAAGTGGAGCTGAAAAATGGCACCATTATTCAGGGTGAGCTAGCCCCGATTCTCGGTCTGACAGATGCCCTGGCTGCAAAACTTCAGGGAAAAGGCCCTGAAGATCCGGATCCAAAAGCACCGATTACGATGATCGATAATGGAATCATTCGGTACTTTGTTCCCAGTAGATTAATGGTTAGATTCAACAATGATCAGGAACTATCCCGGCTAGAAACATTCCTTCTGAAACAACAGACGCGCAGTCGCAATCATATGTTGAAAGAAGTGGGATCTTTCAGTGATGTGACTGACTTTGACAAATATGGACGTCGCACTGTAACTCTCAAAACCAGCAAAGGTGCTTTAGCTTTGCTTCAGGGAGTGACAGAGATTACTCCTTCTTATCTGAAAGTGATCGGTTTAAAACAGCAATGGGAACTGGGGCTGCGGACCACTTCTGTGAAAGAAGAAATACTGGCTGCTATGTTAAAGAATGCCATTGATCCATTGAACCCCAATGAGCGAATCTCCGTGGCGCGGTTTTACATTCAAGCGGGCTTGTATATTCCCGCTGCTCAAGCATTTGCTGACATCGAAAGGGATTTCCCGGAGTACAAAGAGAAAATTGCTGCATATGTGAAAGATTTACGATCGCTGCATAGCCAGCAGCTCCTTGATGAATTGCAACAGCGTCGCAAGGCAGGACAGCATCGACTGGCTCAGGTGGCGATTACAAAGTTTCCTACAAAAAATGTGAGTCAGGCAATTCTCAGACAGATACGTGAAATAGAAGAAGATTATCTCTCACGCAATGATCAAGTAGAGAAAGCATTATTCCGTTTGGGTGAGCTGGAAGCGGAAATGAAAGACCAGAAAAAAAAGAATCTACTACAGGCCTATCGTCGGGAAATTATCAATCAACTCGACATTGAATCCATTGATCGTCTGTCCGCCTTCCTGAATCTGGAAGGTGATGATTCACTCTCTGTTCAAGAGAAATTGGCGATGGCTTATTCGGGTTGGATTCTAGGTTCTGCTCATGTTGTCACCGATTTGGATACTGCATTAAATTTCTGGACAGCAAGAGCACAGGTACTGGAGTACTTGCGTAACGAGGACAAACAACAGAGTGATTTTTTGATTGAGGACCTTGAAAAACTGGAAGGTGTTTCGACCCAGGTAGTAAAGCAAATGATTCCGCTATTGCCTCCGATACTGGATGCTCCCGTAAGGAAGAATGATGAGGTATTTTCAATTCAGGTGACTGATGAAGGGGCGGAAGTTCCTGTCTCCTATTCGGTTTTACTGCCGATTGAATATAATCCGCATCATAGTTATCCGATGATCGTGGCGCTGCGTCCTTCTCACATGAGCGCAAAATCCGAATTGAACTGGTGGGGTAAGTACAAAAATGGTCCCGGCCAATCGCAACGTAGGGGTTATATTGTGATTGCTCCGGAGTATCTTCAAAAAGGACAAGAGGCGTATTACGATAACGAAACGGCTCATTATGCTGTGATTCAATCACTCCGCGATGTCCGAAAACGCTTTAATGTCGATTCCGATCGCGTTTTTCTTGCCGGGCATGGCACGGGGGGGGATGCTGCTTTCGACATAGGCATGTCACATCCTGGTTTATTTGCCGGTGTGATACCCATTACAGGGAAAACGAGCGCGTTTAATCTGCACTACTGGGAGAATGCAAAGCATCTGTCCTGGTATATTGTGGGAGGCGAACTCGATCGTGATACACTAGAGCACAATTCACTGGTCGTGAATCGCATGATGCGGCATGGCTATGATGTAATTTATGCTGAGTATAAAGGACGTGGTTATGAGAATTACTATGAAGAAATTCACAACCTGTTTGACTGGATGGAATTGCAGCAGCGTTTAAAATATCCAAAAGAGATCGAAGAAAAAATTCTGCGTCCGATGGACAATCGTTTTTACTGGGCACGTACCGAAAAATTTCCTGCTAAGATCATTCAGACGAAAGTTGTAAACGGAAAAAAACGCATCCAGGCCAGGCCGTCTCATTTCAATGTCAGCATCAAGGTGGGCAACGTCATTTATGTAAAGTCTGGAGGCAAAATCAACACCTTGTGGCTCTCCCCAGAACTTGTGGATTATGAAAAGCGTCTTATGGTTCGCATAGATGGCAAGCGAAAATTCAATGATTTTCTACGACCAGACATGAAAGCCATGTTGGACGATTTTCGCAATCGAGGTGATCGGCAGAAATTGTTTGATGTTCGACTGGATTTCTTTTAGCCTGAATCAGTTGCCAACGAAATACATAATCCGAGCCGCATGACCTTTGCTGGAAGATTTCTTACTTACGCGAATTTTTGCTTGATGCTTGCCCGGTTTCAACTCGCTGTTAAATACAACCGAGCGTGGATAATGCAGGCCTTTGCTGTAATGGTGATAAAGATCGAATGGTTGAAATGGCCCTCCGTCGATGCTTACTTCCAGTATCCCCGCATCAGGACCAGCAACAATAAAGACGCCTAGTGCTGTCCCGTTAAAAGCGAGCTCCGTTTCAGCTCCTGCTTTCGTTGCACACAGCATGGGAATGCTGGTGAAGCGACTTCGTTTACTTCCGGTAATCGTGTCCCATTTTGGAACCTCAATAATCCAGTCTGAGTCTGATTTTGCATTCTTGACATCAATCAGCCGACCATTTTGAAAACTGTATGGATCGAGAGGTTTTTCTGGAGAACCGTGTTTCGTTCGAGAGCCTGTTTCCTGCCAGGATTTGGTGAGCAGTTTTTCAATCATCGCGGCACAAATGGCATTTCCAAACGGCGCCGGGTGAGTTCCACCGAATTGTTTCCAGGTCAATTGTTTTTCTTGAATGAGTCGCGCGACTTCACTGGCTAAATCAATGGTCGAAATATCATAATGCCGGGCAACTCGTTCGTGGCTGGAACTGGAAAGCGGCTTCTTTTTCTGCTGGATCGTTTCCAGCATAGAAGGATTCACAAAGTGAACCATGACAATATCTGCATAAGGATTGTAATGACGGATTTGTGCAATCACTCCTTCCATTCCCCGGATAGCAGATGTACCAGAATGTCTGGCGTCCTGATCATCATTCACAGCAAATTCTACAAAAAACAGATCGACGGGTCCTTGGCTCAATACATCTCGATTCGTACGAAAAGCACCAGTGTTGGAACAAGTAGAAGAGATGCCCGCATTCGTAAACTGGAATTTGGTTTCAGGAAACGTTTTTTCCAGAAATTGACAAACCATCGGGCGGTATCCTTTCATCTCAGTAATCGAACCACCCAGAAAAGCAACGTGACCTGATTTTTCAGTTACAAATTTCTGCTTACTATTCTGATAACTACCTCGCTTGTGAATATGTTTTTCAGAAACGGCGAGGATTTTCAACGGATTTTCGGCATTTAAATCTGTCTGAAATGCAAGCAGACCGATCAAAAGGAAACAAAATATCAGGTATGTTTTCAGGACGTAGTTCTTCATGCTGCTGATAATCTCTTATAAAAGAAGTTGAAAAACGATGTGTGAAGGGATCTTGGCAGATCTCTAATACTACCAGCATGCAGATTCTATGGAGACAGGTCAAGAGTTCTCCTGTTCAACAATTGATTTAGGGCCCCTTGATCCGATACGATGGAGGCAGAATCGAAGTTCATTGTCAAACTTCATACAGATAGAAGTCCTCAGGGTTGGCAGGAGTATTCATGAAACCGTTCTCTTATCTCTTGATGTGTTCTTCCTTTTTAATGCTGGGAACAACGATTGCCGTTGAAGCTGAAGCCGCAGAGAAACCGCATGTCGTTTTCGTGACCGGCGATGATGAATACCGTTCTGAGGAATCCATGCCTATGCTGGCGAAAATACTGAAGCGGGATTATGGCTTCAAAGTGACGGTCTGTTATTCATTGGATCAAGACGGAAATATTGCACCAGGGAATCAAAAATCGATCAGTGGATTGGAAGTACTCGAAGATGCAGATCTGATGGTGTTGTTTACTCGATATCGGGATCTGCCTCCCGAGCAATTTCAACATTTTTTGAATTATGTCAAGACGGGAAAACCGATTGTGGGGTTTCGGACTGCAACTCATGCCTTTCTCTTTCGGGATTCGAAAAGCCCCTATCGAGACTGGAATAACAAAAAAATTGCGGAACTCGTTGGCCAAAAATGGATCACACATCATGGTCATTTTGGTGATGGGCACGAACATCTGACAAAAGTCACGATCGATGATGCCACCAAGGATCATCCGATATTAAGAGGTGTGAAGCCGTACAAAACCTATTCATGGTTATATCATGTGCAAGGCGGGAGTGACGGACACAAATTGGCCGGTGACAGTAAGCCACTTTTAACCGGACATTCGCTCAAATCGGGTCATGAGCAGAAAGGAAATCTTGAGAAATTTCCGCTGAGCAATCCTGTTGCCTGGACCAAAACTTATGCAGGTGCAGATGGAAAAAAAGGACGTGTTTTTTTCACAACAACCGCACATCCGTTTGATTTCAAAGATCCGAGTGTGCGAAAGTTATCCCTCAATGGAATTTTGTGGTCACTGGGTATGGAAGACAAAATTCCCACCGAAGGTGCTAAAGCAGATCTGGTTGGAAAGTATGAACCTAATAATTCCGGAACAGGTCCCCAAAAATATAAAACGAATCAAAAGCCAGAACAATTTTAACGGAAAATCCAGATTAACGAATAGTTAAAGAGCATGCGCCTGCTTCAGGACGTGCTCTTTTTTTGCGTCAATAGTTTTTCCAGAAGGAGGGCACGAACAATACCAGAATGGCAAACAGCTCAAGTCTTCCTAATAGCATCAGAATGGTTAACAGGAATTTACCAGCAAGGGAAAAGTCGGCATAATTTTCTGTTGGGCCTAATTCTCCAACGCCCGGGCCGATATTATTCAGGGTTGCTACAACGGCACTCGTACAGTCGATTAATTTCTCAGGTTTATGTGTCTGCCATTCTGTATTTGGCTCTATCGCAGTTAGCAGAAGACTACTGAATATGAATATGACCAACACCAGGCTGAAATATACGGTAATATCGTTTCGAATGTCTTGCTCAATATTAGTGACTCCAATGCGGATTGGGCGGACCACATTAGGGCGAAATGATTTTTCGATTTCACGCCAGATGATTTTGCCAAACAGCACAAATCGAATGACTTTAATTCCACCTGCGGTAGAGCCGGCACAACCGCCGACAAACATGAGTAAGAGCAATAACATCTTCGAAGATTCATTCCAGGTGTCGTAGTTTCCGGTTCCATATCCAGTGGTGGTCATGATGGAAACGGCCTGGAAGCCGGCATAACGCAGGGCATCGGCAGGATTATTGTAAATATGATTACTCATTAAATTGTATGTCAGAAACAGAATGGCAGACCCTAAAATAACCAGATAAATGCGAAACTCGATATCATTTCGAAGGGGAGCGATGAAATGTTTCCATGAGTGATCCTGCGAACGAAGATTTCTTAATGAAAGAAAATACAACGCAAAATTAGTGCCGGCGGCGATCATAAAAATGGCGATCGTAAATTCGATGAGCGGGCTGTTGAAGTATCCGATACTTTGATTGTGCGTGCTGAAACCACCCGTTGCCATGGAACCAAAGCTGTGACAAAACGCATCAAATACACTCATCCCTTCCAGCCAGAGGATCATTGCCAGAACTAATGTGAAAGTGACATAAATACTCCACATGACAATCGCCGATTCCCGAACGCGCGGTCGAACTGCATCACTGGTAGGACCAGGGACTTCACGTTTCATCAACGCTTTCCCACCTGCGCCTAGATGGCTTAAAATTGCGACGAACAATACGATGATCCCCATGCCTCCCAGGCAGTGAGTGAAACTTCTCCAGAAGAGAACACAGCGGGGTACCAGTACAGGGTCTTCCAGTTCTCGTAACACAGAAGCACCCGTTGTAGTAAATCCGGAAATCGATTCAAACAGGGCATCGGGAATTGTCATAGGAACATCAGACGCCACCATCGAACCTGAAAAAAGAAAAGGGAGGCAGCCAAGAATTCCAGAATAAATCCAGCTCAAACCGACAATCGCCAATGCTTCTTTTCGTAAGATCGTGCCGAATTCATTGCGTCCCAGAAAATACAGAAATGAACCGGAGATCAGACTACAGGCAATGGCACCGCAAATGCCCCAGAAGCCGGCAAATTCAAATTCGGTGGTTTCACCAAATATAGGAAATGCCCAGGGCAGGCTGAAGACCATGGAAACCCCGACAAGCATTCCCACAAGACCCAATAAACGACAAAGAAGTAACCAGTTCATTAAATTTCAACTTATTGATTCAGTACTGATTTGAACTACTGGAATTTTCCAGACCATTAGAGTTAAATATCTTAATTCATTATTATTTGAGATTATAGCACGTCTCTTCTTTTTGAACGATAGCTCTCATTCCGTTTTAGAAAATTCAATTATGCTCACTCAACATCTGTTTCGAATTGTTTTTCCGCTATGCTGTTTCAGCTTGATGTTTTCAGGAATTGGTTCAATCTCGGCTGAAGAGTTAGAGCAGCTGACTTATAACAATTCACAACTGGAAGTTGACCTGGGAGTGGGCTTGTGGGCCTGGCCACTACCCGTGGATTATGATAATGATGGCGATCTGGATTTACTGGTTTCCTGTCCGGACAAACCATCGAATGGAACGTATTTTTTCGAAAATCGGTCGGATGGCAAAGAAAAGATGCCTGTCTTTGAGCCGGGCGTTCGACTCGGGAAAGGATACCATAATACATGTCTTTCGTATGTAGATGGAACACCACGCGTTTTAGTTTCAGGGCGCGAGGTTGTCGATTTTAAAAAGAATGGTTTTGACAAACTGGTTTCTTTACCCGTTGAGCGAAATGTGCATGGTACAAAAGTCCGTGGAAATCAATGGTATTATCTCGACTATGATGGTGATAAAGATCACGATCTCATCGTTGGAGTCGGTGACTGGGGAGACTATGGATGGGACGACGCCTTCAACGAACAGGGACAATGGACCAACGGGCCACTTCATGGCTTCGTGTATGTCTTGAAAAATTTGGGTACGGATAAAAAACCAAAGTATTCCAAACCGACCAAAATTCAGATTGGAGATCAGCCTCTTGAAGTTTTTGGTTGGCCTTGTCCCAATTTCGCTGACTTCGATCACGATGGTGATTTAGATTTGATCTGCGGCGAATTTCTTGACCAATTGACTTATTTTGAAAATACAGGAACACGAGCCAAACCTCTCTATGTAGCCGGTCGTCGCTTATCCCGTAATGGGCGACCTTTGCAGATGGATCTGCAGATGATTGTACCTTCGGCGATTGACTGGGATCAGGATGGCGATACCGATTTCATAATTGGCGATGAAGATGGTCGCGTCGCTTTCATGGAGAATACGGGGGAATTAATAGGAGGTCTTCCTCAGTTTCTCCCGCCGCGTTATTTCCGTCAAAAAGCGGCAGGTGTTAAGTTTGGTGCGCTGGTAACTCCTTATGCATATGACTGGGATGGAGATGGAGACGAAGATCTAATTTGTGGAAACACCGCGGGCTATATTGGTTTTATCGAAAGTTTGGATGGGGATGACTGCACACTGAAGCTGGCCGCGCCGCGGTATCTCAAAGCAGCCGGACAACCTATTCGCATTCAAGCTGGGCCCAACGGTTCCATTCAAGGTCCCTGTGAAGCAAAGTGGGGTTATACGACGCTAACCGTGGCAGATTGGAATCAGGATGGACTTCCCGATCTACTAGTGAATTCCATATGGGGAGAAATTCTCTGGTATCAGAATATAGGGACTCGGCAGGAACCAAAGCTGGCTTCAGCCCAGAAGGTGAATGTGGAATGGGAGGGAGTTGTTCCCAAGCCTGCCTGGAACTGGTGGAATCCGCGGGGTAATCAGTTGGTCACTCAATGGAGAACAACACCTGTTGCCATCGACTATAATCAGGATGGTCTTACAGATTTAGTGATGCTGGACCATGAAGGATATCTTGCATTTTTTGAACGGATTTGTGTGGGTAATGAATTCAAATTATTACCGGGCAAACGAATCTTTGTGGATGAGTCCCTTAGGCCGATTCGAATGAATCCGAAACGTGCCGGAGGTAGCGGTCGCTATAAACTACATGTGGTTGACTGGGACGGCGATGGTCGATTGGATCTGCTTGTGAATAGTAGGAATGCTGATTTCTACCGCAATGAAAAAACGGTTGATGGAAAAATCGTCTTAAAGAATCAGGGGCCCATTAGCAAACGAACACTGGGCGGCCATACAAGCAGTCCTTGTACTGTCGACTGGGATCAAGATGGAATCCGCGATTTGATTGTTGGAGCCGAAGACGGATATCTATATTGGATGAAAAATCCACGTTCGCAGAATAAGTGATCGAGTAGCCTTTAAAAGACCAGGTAAACCGATGCTGACACAGAATCAAATGGCGTTTAAAGAGTGGGGCGCAGTTTGCGCTGCTTTAGGGCAGGGCGTACAATCAGTTCTTGTCCGAAAAGGAGGCATTCACGAAGGACAAGAAGGATTTCGAGTGGATCATCGTGAATTCTGGCTCTTTCCGACACGATTTCATCAAGAGGCAGATCAGTTACAGCCCGAGTACAGCGATTTACTCAATGCACCGATTGCCATAGAACCTGCATCGAGTAAAATCATGTTGGCACTCTATGCTGTTGTTGAGAATGTTCTGGAAATCTATGAACCATCAGCGCTTCCGGGTCTGAATTCCATTCAAGTTTTGAATCGAGAGACCATCCAAAACCGATTTGAATATAAAAATCCGGGACTATTTGTATTACTCGTTCGTGCTTACAGTTTGGCTCAATCATTTGAAGTCGAAAACGAAACACGTTATGCCGGCTGTCGAACCTGGGTTGAACTATCCGAAAAATATCCGACCAGCAATCTGACTCCATTACTCACCGACGAACAATTCCAACAGCAACGGGAAGCGTTTGAACAACTGGTTTCCTGATCTCATCAAACAACAGGCTGAAATAAAAACAGCCCGATTCAAAAAAATCGGGCTGTGGAGTTGGATCTCTCGCTTAAGCTTTGTAGATTTTTTCCCGACCTTGAGTGACCTCTTTCGTCGCGTTTCGTGTATCGAGGATCATACTCGAATTTTTAACGATAAAGTCGTAGTCATAGGCACTATGGTCCGTGGCAATCAGCACACAATCTTGTTGCGCCAAAAACTCAGGTGTCAACTCCTGGCTTTCCATCGCTGGAACATTATGATGCCGCATCTTGGGGAGACTGGGGATGTGCGGGTCATTGTAAGTAAATTCTACACCCCGCTCGCGGAGCAAGTCCAGCAAGTGGAAAGAAGGGCTCTCGCGAGGATCGTCAACATCTTTTTTGTAGGCAACTCCCAGCATGCAAATTTTACTTCCTTTAAGTGGCTTCGACTGATCATTGAGAAATTCCGCCAATCGATCAATCACATAACGTGGCATTCTGGTATTCACTTCTCCCGCTAACTCGATGAAGCGTGTCGTCAAACCTTCCTTACGGGCCAGCCAGCTTAGATAGAACGGATCGATGGGGA